>JAICRS010000161.1 GCA_025966335.1 Nocardioidaceae bacterium | reverse complement strand
GACGGGGAACCCGGTTCGCTCCTGACCCGCGGGCCGTACACCCCGCGCGGCTACTTCCGGGCCGAGGAGCAGAACGCCCGGTCGTTCACCGCCGACGGCTGGTTCCGCAGCGGCGACATCGTACGGCGCCGGCCGGACGGCAACCTCGTGGTCGAGGGGCGGGACAAGGACATGATCAACCGCGGCGGCGAGAAGGTCTCGGCCGAGGAGGTCGAGAACTTCGCCTACCAGGTGCCGGGTGTGATGCAGGCGGCGGCCGTGGCCATGCCCGACCGGGACCTGGGGGAGCGGGTCTGCCTCTACCTGGTCGTCCGGCCCGGGGCGTCCGTCGACCTGGAGTCGGTGAGGTCGGTGATGCAGGCGGCCGGGGTAGCGCGGTACAAGTGGCCCGAGCGGCTCGAGCAGGTCGACGAGCTGATCACCACCAAGGTCGGGAAGATCGACAAGAAGGCGCTCCGTGAGGACATCACGGCGAAGACGACAGCGGAGAGAAGGACCGGATGACCGAGCAGACCTACACCGCGATCGTGACCGGCGCCGGGCGGGGCATCGGTGCGGCGATCGCGCAGC
This sequence comes from Nocardioidaceae bacterium, assembly GCA_025966335.1. GTDB lineage: Bacteria > Actinomycetota > Actinomycetes > Propionibacteriales > Nocardioidaceae > Nocardioides_C. The sequence continues at coordinate 6,403 of JAICRS010000161.1, read as the reverse complement.
GGCTGGCCGACGACGGGATGGCCGTGGCCTGCGTCGACATCGACGAGGCATCCGCCGGGGCGGTGGCCGCGCGGATCACGGACTCCGGCGGACGCGCCGCCGCGTTCGGCGCGGACATCAGCGACGCCGACCAGGTGGAGGAGTGCGTCGCCCAGGTGGCTTCCTCACTCGGTGCCCCGACGGTGCTGGTCAACAACGCCGGGGTGCTCCGGGACAACCTGCTGTTCAAGATGTCCGAGAGCGACTGGGACACCGTGATGCAGGTCCACCTCCGCGGCACCTTCCTGATGACCCGTGCGGCGCAGAAGCACATGACCGAGGCAGGGTTCGGCCGGATCGTGAACCTGTCCTCGACGTCGGCGCTGGGCAACCGTGGGCAGGCCAACTATGCCGCCGCGAAGGCAGGGCTCCAGGGGTTCACCAAGACGGTCGCGATGGAGCTCGGCAAGTTCGGGGTCACCGCCAACGCGGTGGCTCCGGGCTTCATCGTCACGGAGATGACCCGGGCCACCGCAGAGCGGGTCGGCCAGAGCTTCGAGGAGTTCAGCGCCAACCGGGTCGCAGCGATCCCGGTCGCCAGGCCCGGGCAGCCCGAGGACGTCGCCGACGCGGTGTCGTTCTTCTGCTCACCCCGCGCGGGCTTCGTCTCGGGACAGGTGCTGTACGTCGCCGGAGGACCGCGCACCTGACCTGAGGGAACCCGCGAGCGCCGGTGCGGCGACCAGCCACTCCTCGAACGAGGTGGCCACCAGCCGGTCCGGGTGCGTGCCCGTGTGTCGCTGACCGATCTCCGCGCACTCCTCGTCGTCTTCGGGGAGCAGGTAGGCAACCAGGTCCGCCTCCTCGAACAGGCGGCACCGTCCCAGCGCGAGGATCGGGCAGGCCTGGCCGCGGCCCCGTCCGGGTCCGGTGCACTGCCGTACGTCGAAGCCGGCGTCCCGCAGCGCCTCGGTGCTCGGGTGCTCGGCCCTGCCCGCGGACTCCACCAGAACGCGGGGCCGGCCGGTGTCGGTGCCCCAGCCGGCCATGTAGTCGTCGCAGGAGATGTCGACGACGATGTCGCCGCCGGTCGGTGGCCGTACTATCGAGACGCCGACCTGCTCGAGCAGTCGCAGCATCGCGGTGTTCTGGACCTGGACGACGGCTCGCAACGACATCACCGCGTGGGCGGCGGCGGTTTCCCGCAGCTGACCGAGCAGCATCCTTCCGAGTCCGTGTCCCTGGTGTCGGTCGGCGACAGTCACCGCCAGCTCGTGGACGCCCTCCCACGGGACGTAGCGTGCCTCTCCGACCAGCTCGTCACCCACCCAGGCGACGACCGCGACACAGCCGCTCTCCGCGTCGACGTCCGCGACCCGGGCGAGCTCGACGTCCGACATCTGGGAGGAGAAGCGCAGCTGCATGGACCGTGGCGACAGGCTCCGATACAGCTCGACCACCGCCGGGACGTCCGCGCTCGTCGCCTGCCGCACCACGTATGCCGTGGAGCGGGCGGGTGCCGACGTGAGCCTCATGAACCGAGGCTAGGTACGGGCCGGGACGCGGCCTAGAGACGAAGGTCCCGCACCGGCAGACGGACGTCCTCCGGCTCAGCCGGCGCGTCCCCCCGAGGGCCGCTGGTGGAAGTCCTCGGGCTCCATCAACCGGGAGACCAGGTAGCCGGCGACCAGGCCCCAGAAGGCGGCGCCGATGTTCAGCACCTGCACGTCGGCGACGGTCACCAGGAAGGTCACCAGCGCACCGAGGGTGAACCTGCCGCCGAAGGCGGTGATGAACGAGCCCTGGAGTGCCCGGAGCATCGCCAGCCCACCGAGCGCCGCGATGAACGCGGTGGGCGTGGCCAGCATCAGTCCGGTGAACAGCGGGGCGAAGACGCCGAACACGATCGCCAGCACACCGCAGAAGATCCCGGCCGTGTAGTGCCGGCTCCGCTCACCCGACGCGGTCAGCAGCGCGTTCGTCGGTCCGGTCAGGCACGTCGAGACAGCCCCGACCAGGGCGCTCATCACCGACCATGCGCCACAGCCGATAGTGATCGCGTTGACCGGCGGCTCGTGCCCCGCCTGGCGCAGCACCGCGACACCCTGGCCGTTCTGGACCACCAGGACGGTGATCGCGAGCGGGACGACCAGCTCGACCATCGCCGGCCACGAGAAGTCGGGCGTGGTGAACACCGGCTGCACCAGCCACGTCGACTCACCCGCAACGGGGTCGAAGGAACCCGCCAGTGCGACCGCGACCGCACCGACCACCAGCGCGCCGAGGATCGGCGGGATCCGCCGGCTCACGGCGGCGTACGTGCTGAGCGCCAGGAACGCGACCACCATCGGGACCGCCACCACCGGGTCGTCGACCAGCGCCAGCACCAGGTCGATGCCGAACCGCAGGAACACGGCGGCGACCATCGCCATCACGATCGGCATCGGCAGCAGGTCCATCACCCGGCGGACCCAGCCGGTCAGCCCGAGCAGCAGCATGAGCACTCCGGTGGCCAGGAACGCGCCGACCACCTCGGCCCAGCTCAGGTGATCGAGTGCCGGGCCGACCAGGACGGTGCCCGGAATCGTCCAGAAGAAGCTCATCGGCTGCCGGTAGACCCAGCTGGCGATCACGGTGAGCACACCCGACAACGCGTAGGAGCCGAAGATCCACGACGCCAGCTCGGCCTGGGAGAGTCCGCCGCGCGTGCCGACGGCAAGGATGATGGCCAGCGGGCCCGTGGTGGCGAACACCAGCCCGATCAGCCCGTTGACTGCGTACGTCGTGCCGAAGTCGCCGGCAACGTCGCGCCCGCTCGGTCTCCGCCGTGCCGGGCGCTCGATCAGCCGTTCCCTCGAAAGTGGTCTCACGAGACGACAGTCTCGCCGATCGACGGACCACCGGTTCGCAACCGGGGATCGTCTCAGCTCGTAGTCCCCTTGACCCGTGTCGTGCAGGAACCGGTCACCGTGACCGACTCCTGTACGAAAATTTCGAAGCAGGCGCGTGAGCCGGTCACCGTGACTTGTTGGTGCGCGGGCGGCTCAGGCCGCTCGGGCGGCGCATGGCGGCGAGCGGGCGACGCACGGTCAGTCGACGTAGAAGCCCCAGTAGCAGAAGGCTGCCCCTGCACCGATGCCGAGCAGTCCGGTCCGGGTCAGGAGCCCGACCGCGATCGACCCGCCGGCGCAGTAGAGGATCCGCATCTCGTGCTTCTTCCAGACGTCGGTCCGCTCGATCCGGCGGATCCCGTCGACGCAGGCCATCTTGTCGGTGAAGAAGCCGTTGCTGACGCAGGTGTCGTTTCGCACCATGGCACGCCTGGTCTCGTGCCAGTCGAACCGGCCGGCCGTACGCCGGGTGTGGTCACGTCGCCACGTCGCACTGGCCTTCCGCCGCACCTTCCTCATCGCGACCCTGGGATAGTCGATCCTCCGCTTCGCCCGCAGCTTGCCGTAGTAGCCGTCCCGGAACGCGGTGCGATGTCCCTGCGCGGAGCGGCAGTTGTAGTCGGACCCGCACGGCGCCATCTCCTTCGGTTCCACGCTCGCCGTCCTCCGGGTCGGCTCGGCGCCGTCGGCCCGGTCGGGCAGCCCGAACACGAGCATCCCGACCAGCAGACCGATCACGATCCCCACCACGAGACCAAACCAGCTGTTCTTGAAGCGGCCGAACCTGAGCTTCGTCATCGGGCATCCCCCTCGGTATGGACTGAGGTGAACCTATGGCGCTCCAGCGGCCGGGTTCGAGAGGCAGCTCGTCGGCTGGGGACGAGCAGTCCGAGCCGGCCGGCTGTGCACCGAAAGCGGTCTCAGCTGCCCGAGGCCTGCCGGGCGCGGTAGGCCGCGACCGCGTTGCGGTTGCCACAGGCGGTGCTGCAGAACCGTCGCGACCGGTTCCGCGACAGGTCCAGGACGATGCCGTTGCAGTCGTCGTCGGCGCAGACCCCCAGTCGGGAGAGCTCATCGGCACGGATCACGTCGCTCATCGCCATCGCCGTCTCGACGGTGATCCGGGTGACGAGTGCGGCGTCGGGTGAGACCGCGTGGACGTGCCAGTCGAACGGCTCGTGGCGCACCAGCTGGGGAAGGGCGCGGGCCTCGGCGAGCATCGCGTTGACCAGCCGGGCCGCGTCGTCACGGTCGCTGGTGAGCAGCTCGCGCAGCGTCGGCCGGAGCGCGCGCAGTGCCTCCAGCTCGGCCTTGTCGTGGTCGCGCCGGCCGGTGTAGCCGAAGCCGGCGTACCACTCGTCGAGCTGCTCGATCGTCGTCAACGTGTCCGGTGGAAGCTCGCTGTTCGCGAGCGCCACGGCTGCCTGCAGCGAGTACTCGGTGTCATGAGTGAAAACCACATTGACATGTTACCCCCAGCGGGCGTAGCGTCATGGCCCATGACCGCTTTTGCCCATGACGCCGTGGTACGGCCGCTGCCCAGCCGGCCGGAAGGATCCCGGCTCGGCAGCGGGTTGGCGTTCGCGATCGTGTCCGCGACGACCTTCGGGATGTCGGGTCCGCTGGCGCGGGGTCTGCTCGACACCGGCTGGAGCGCCGGAGCCGTGGTCCTGGCCAGGATCGGGCTCGCCGCACTGGTCGTCGCTCCCTTCGGGGCGCTGGCACTGCGCGGCCGGTGGCACCTGGTGCGGCGCAACGCCGGCCTGATCGGGCTCTACGGGCTCCTCGCGGTCGCCGGCGCGCAGTTCTGCTACTTCTCGGCGGTGTCGCACATGCAGGTGGGTCCCGCCCTGCTCATCGAGTACACCGCGCCGGCCGCGGTGGTCGTCTGGCTCTGGCTGCGACACGGGCAACGGCCCGGCCCGGTGACCCTGCTCGGGGCCGGAATCGCCGTGCTCGGACTGGTCCTGGTCCTCGACCTGCTGTCCGGGGCGGATCTCAGCACGGCCGGCGTGCTCTGGGCGTTGGGTGCGATGGTGGGCGCGGCGTCGTACTTCGTGATCTCAGCGGACGAGAGCAACGGCCTGCCGCCGCTGGCGCTGGCCGCGGGTGGCCTCGTGGTCGGCACCCTCGTGCTCGGGCTCCTCGGTGCGATCGGGCTGCTCTCGATGGAGGTCGCGAGCGCCCCCACGACGTACGTCGGCCGGCCGTTCGCCTGGTGGATCCCGCTGGTCGTCCTCGGGCTGGTCACCGCGGCGATCTCCTACACCACGGGCATCGCCGCCGGGCGTCGACTGGGTTCACGGCTGGCGTCGTTCGTCGCACTGCTCGAGGTGGTGGCCGCGATCGTTTTCGCCTGGCTGATGCTCGACGAGCTGCCGCGTCTGGTGCAGCTCTTCGGCGGACTGCTGATCCTCGCCGGAGTCGTCGTCGTGAAGCTCGGCGAGCGGGGCGTCACCCGGGTCTTGCCCACGCCCGCCTGACTGGGTGTTCCTATCCAGCCGGACGCCCGCTCCTATGCCGATCTGCGGTCGCTTCGACAAGCCGTGGAATGATCTCGGCCCGATCGCGAGAACGGCCCAGGTGCTTGTCGACGGAGTAGGCAGGTTGCCCAAGATCCGGCAAGGAGAATGCGCCTCATGAGCGAGCAGTTCTACTCCGATGCGCGGTTGTACGACCGGTTGTTCCACGGAGGCGAACAGGCCGTCGACTTCTATAGGGCCGAGGCCGATCGGCAAGGCGGTTGTGTCTTGGAACTCGGGTGTGGCACCGGACACAAGCTGATCCCGATCGCGTCCGACGGGCATCCGTGCACGGGCCTGGAGCTCTCGCCGGACATGCTTGCCGAGGCTCAGCGCAAGGCGGACGAGCGCGGCGTGGAGGTGGAGTGGGTGCAGGGCGACATGCGCGCGTTCGACCTGGGCCGAACGTTCGACCTCGTGGTCATCGCCGCGAATTCATTGCTCCATCTGCATGAGGCTGAGGACTTGGTGGACTGCTTCCGGTCGGTGCGAAGGCACCTGGCGCCCGGAGCGCGGCTCATCTTCGACGTGTTCAACCCGAGCGTGCGCATGCTTGCCCAGGCCGACGGCGTTCGACGTAGACGCGACGCGTTGTCGTTCGTGGATCCCGATCGTGGCGTAGTGCATGTCGACGTCGCGGAGACCTACGACGCGGCCGCGCAGGTGACCCGCGGGAGGTGGTACTTCTCGACCGATACCGAGGCCGACTTCCTTGTCGCGCCGCTCGAGATCAGGAGCATCTTCCCCCAGGAGCTGCCGCTGCTGCTCTCGCTCGGCGGTCTCCGGGTTGTTGAACGCTTCGGCGACTGGTCGCGTGCGCCACTCACCGCAGATGCGGCGCTCCAGCTCTACATCTGCGAACCGGACTGAGCCGAGTGGCCAGTCCTCAGTCGATCGTCGTCTAGATCATCGCCAGCAGCGCGGCGTGGGTCTCCTGGTCCGCGGCGGCGAGCACGCCGGTCGGGCTGGTGCCGACCGGGCCGCCCTCCAGATCGGTGACAACGCATCCGG
>JAICRS010000289.1 GCA_025966335.1 Nocardioidaceae bacterium | reverse complement strand
CGGCGAGCATCCCGCCATGGAGCTGGCGTTGGCCCACGCCGTGCTGCGCCAGGCGAGTCGCGGTGAGGTCGACGCGGTGCTGCGGGTCTACCGACCCCGGGACAACGTGGTGGTGTTCGGTCGGCGGGACACCAACCGGCCGCGGTTCGACGACGCGCTGACCGCCTGTCGTGCGGCAGGGTTCACGCCCGTCGTACGCGCCGCCGGTGGCCGCGCGGTCGCCCACACCGACGCGGCCCTGGTCATCGACCACGTCAGCCACGACCCGATGTCGCCGGGGGGCATGGAGGGACGGTTCGTCGACTACGGCGAGCTGTTCGCCTCTGTGTTCCGCGGGTTGGGGATCGATGCCCGGGTCGGCGAGGTGCCCGGTGAGTACTGCCCCGGCGCTCACAGCGTGAACGCCCGCGGAGCGGTGAAGCTGGTCGGCACCGCGCAGCGGATGGTCCGCGACGCGTGGCTGTTCAGCTCCGTGCTGATCTTCGACGGCGTCGCGGAGCTACGACCGCTGCTCGGCACGGTGTACGCCGCGTTGGAGCTGCCGTTCGAGCCTGCGTCCGTCGGCGCCGTGCGGGACGAGGTCGATGTCACTCTCGACGACGTAGAGCGTGCGGTCCTCGACGCCTACGCCTCACGGTTCGCGCTGGAGCCGGCGTCGATCGACGGCAGCACGATTGCCGCGGCGCGGTCGATGGTCGCCGACCACCGGCTCCCCGGCCATTGATCGCGCGAACCTGCCCTCTGGGCGAAGGATCGGGCACCGGTGGTGGCAGCAGCCCGCCCGGTTCAGCAAGATGGAGGGCATGGGCAGCTATCGCGACGCATACCGGACCAGCATCACCGACCCCGAACGCTTCTGGGCCGACCAGGCCGGGCTGATCACCTGGATCAAGAAACCCAGGCAGATCCTGGACTCGAGCAACGCCCCGTTCTACCGGTGGTTCCCGGACGCGACGCTGAACACCTGCTACAACGCGCTGGACCGGCACGTCGCCGCGGGCAACGCGGACCGGACCGCGCTCGTCTACGACAGCCCGGTCACCGACACCAAGCAGCGGCTCAGCTACGCGGAGCTGCTGGAGAAGGTCGCCGCGTTCGCCGGCGCGCTGAAGGGGTTCGGCGTGGAGAAGGGCGACCGCGTCGTCATCTACATGCCGATGATCCCCGAGGCGGTGGTCGCGATGCTGGCGTGCTCACGGATCGGTGCGGTGCACTCGGTGGTGTTCGGCGGGTTCGCCCCGCACGAGCTCGCGGTCCGCATCGACGACGCGCAGCCGAAGGTGATCGTCTCGGCCTCCTGCGGGATCGAGCCGACCCGCGTCGTGGAGTACAAGCCGATGCTGGACAAGGCGCTCGAGCTGGCCACCCACAAGCCCGGCGCCTGTGTGGTCAAGCAGCGGCCCCAGGCCCCCGCGGAGCTGGACCAGCTGTGGGACGTCGACTGGGACGTGGCGATGAAGGCCGGGGCGAGCGACCCGGCGGCATGCGTCGAGGTTGCCGCGACCGATCCGCTCTACGTGCTCTACACCTCCGGCACCACCGGCAAGCCGAAGGGGATCGTCCGCGACAACGGCGGGCACGCGGTGGCGCTGGCCTGGTCGCTGCGCAACGTGTTCGACGTGCACGAGGGCCAGGTGTGGTGGACCGCCTCCGACGTGGGCTGGGTGGTCGGGCACTCCTACATCGTGTACGCGCCGCTGATCACCGGTGCGACGACCGTGCTCTACGAGGGCAAGCCGGTCGGCACCCCGGACGCGGGAGCGTTCTGGCGGGTGATCGACGAGCACGACGTCGAGGCACTGTTCACCGCGCCCACCGCGATGCGGGCGGTGAAGAAGGAGGACCCCGATGGAGAGCTGCTGAAGAAGTACGACGTGTCCTCGCTCCGCACCTTGTTCCTCGCGGGGGAGCGGCTCGACCCCGACACCTATCAGTGGGCCGCGTCGACCCTCGGCGTGCCGGTGGTGGACAACTGGTGGCAGACCGAGACCGGGTGGCCGATCGCGGCGAACCTGCGCGGCCTCGAGCCGATGGAGATCAAGCCGGGCTCGCCGACGGTGCCGGTGCCCGGGTACGACGTGCGGGTGCTCGGCGAGAAGGGCGAGCCCGTCGCACCGGGCGAGGAGGGTGCGATCTGCATCAAGCTCCCCCTCCCGCCCGGCACGCTGCCGACGCTGTGGGGCGACGACGACCGGTTCATCTCCTCCTACCTCGCGGCGTTCGACGGCTACTACCTGTCCGGGGACGGCGGCTACCTCGACGAGGACGGCTACCTGTTCGTGATGGGCCGCACCGACGACGTGATCAACGTGGCCGGCCACCGGCTCTCCACCGGGTCCATGGAGGCGGTGATCGCGCAACATCCGGCCGTCGCCGAGTGCGCGGTGATCGGAGCGGCCGACCCGATGAAGGGACAGCTGCCACGCGGGTTCGTCGTACTCAAGGCCGGTGCCACCGAGAACCCCGACGACATCGCCCGCGAGCTGGTGCGGATGGTCCGCGACGAGATCGGGGCGGTCGCCGCCTTCAGGGACGTCACGGTCGTCGGCGGTCTACCGAAGACCCGGTCCGGGAAGATTCTGCGCAAGACGATGCGAGAGATCGCCGACGGCAAGGATGCGGTGATCCCCTCGACGATCGAGGACGAGGCGGTGCTGGACCGGATGCGGCCCGCCCTGCGCCCGGCGCCCTGACGCTGCACGTCGCTTGATACCCCGAGGCGCAGGAGCATCTCAGCCATCAGGTGCCTGACATGCTCCTGAGCCCGGTGGCTGAGGGGCGGATGTCCACAGGTGGCGAAGTCCGGGTGTCCGCGGAGAACACGATTCGGCCAGCCTTGTGCGGTGGATCCGCTCGCACTCGAGGGACTGCTCCGGGAGCAGGCCGGTGTGGTCAGCCGTCGGCAGGTGCTCGCCGCGGGGTTCGACGACAGCTTCATCCGACGAAGGCTGCGCCGTCGGGAATGGGCGCGTGTCCACACCGGGGTCTTCGTCGACCACACCGGACCGCTGGAGTGGTGGAGCCGGGCGTGGGCGGCGGTGCTCTTCTACTGGCCGGCGGCCCTGTCCCATGTCTCCGCGTTGACGGCCCATGACCTCCGGACGCGCGAACCTCCGGGTGGGCCGATCCATGTTGCTGTTGACCAGAGCAGGCGGGTCCGGAAGCTCCCGGGGGTCGAGCTGCATCGCGTGACCGACCTCAGTGCCGTGCTGCAGCCCAACCGACGGCCGGCACGGATCAGACTCGAGCACTCGTTGCTTGACGTGGCCTCAGCGGCAGGCCGCAACGCCGCCGCGATCGCGATGCTGGCCGATGCCTGCCAGT
>JAICRS010000241.1 GCA_025966335.1 Nocardioidaceae bacterium | reverse complement strand
GCGACCGGCGCCCACTTCGCGGCGATGGCGACCGGGCGGCGCACCTACTACACCGCCCCGATCAAAGCGCTGGTGTCGGAGAAGTTCTTCGGCCTCTGCGCGATCTTCGGGGCCGCCAACGTCGGCATGCTCACCGGTGACGCCGCGGTCAACAGCAAGGCGCCGATCATCTGCTGCACCGCCGAGGTGCTCGCCAACATCGCCCTGCGCGAGGGCCCTGGTGCCGACATCGGCCAGGTGGTGATGGACGAGTTCCACTTCTACTCCGAGCCGGACCGCGGCTGGGCCTGGCAGGTGCCGTTGCTGGAGCTTTCGCAGGCTCAGTTCATCCTGATGTCCGCGACCCTCGGCGACGTCACCCGGTTCCAGGAGGACCTCACGCTGCGCACCGGTCGGGACACCGCGGTCGTGTCCTCCGCCCAACGGCCGGTGCCGCTGTCCTACACGTGGGCGCTGACGCCGCTGCACGAGACGCTCGAGGAGCTGCTGAGCACCCACCAGGCGCCGGTCTACGTCGTGCACTTCACCCAGGCCGCCGCGCTCGAGCGCGCGCAGGCGTTGATGAGCATCAACGTGTGCACCCGTGAGGAGAAGGACCGGATCGCCGAGCTGATCGGTGGCTTCCGGTTCAGCCGCGGCTTCGGCAAGACGCTGTCCCGGCTGGTCCGGCACGGCATCGGGGTGCACCACGCCGGGATGCTGCCCAAGTACCGCCGGCTGGTCGAGCAGCTCGCGCAGTCCGGGCTGCTCAAGGTCATCTGCGGCACGGACACGCTGGGCGTCGGCATCAACGTGCCGATCCGGACCGTCGTCCTCACCGGGCTGACCAAGTTCGACGGGTCACGACAGCGGATGCTCAAGGCACGGGAGTTCCACCAGATCGCGGGACGCGCCGGCCGGGCCGGCTACGACACGTCGGGAGCGGTCGTCGTCCAGGCCCCGGACCACGTGATCGAGAACCACAAGGCGCTCGCCAAGGCCGGCGACGACCCGAAGAAGCAGCGGAAGGTACAGCGCAAGAAGCCGCCCGAGGGGTTCGTGTCCTGGACCGAGGACACCTTCCACCGGCTGGTCGAGGCCGAGCCGGAGCCGTTGGTGTCCCGGATGCGGGTCAGCCACTCGATGCTGCTCAACGTGATCGCGCGCGACGGTGACGCGTTCGAGGCGATGCGGCGGCTGCTGCGCGAGAACCACGAGGAGTCCCGCAAGCAGCTCCGACTGGTGCGCCGGGCGATCGCGATCTACCGCAGCCTGCTGTCGGCCGGTGTGGTCGAACGGATCGACCCGCCCGAGGAGTCCGGCCGGATGGTGCGGCTGATCGAGGACCTCCAGCTCGACTTCGCGCTGAACCAGCCGCTGTCGACGTACGCGCTGGCCACGTTCGACACCCTGGACCCCGAGTCGCCGACGTATGCCCTCGATGTCGTCTCGGTGCTCGAGGCGACCCTGGAGGACCCGAGGCCGGTGCTGTCCGCGCAGCAGTTCAAGGCGCGCGGCGAGGCGGTGGCCGAGATGAAGGCCGACGGGGTCGAGTACGACGAGCGGATGGAGCTGCTCGAGGAGGTGAGCTGGCCCAAGCCACTGGTCGAGCTCCTCGAGGCCACCTACGAGATGTACCGCAAGGGACACCCGTGGATCGGGGAGACCGCTGTCTCACCCAAGTCGGTGGTTCGTGACATGTACGAGCGCGCGATGACCTTCGGGGAGTACGTCGCGTTCTACGGCCTGACCCGGTCCGAGGGACTGGTGCTGCGCTACCTGACCGACGCCTACCGCGCCCTGCGGCAGACCGTCCCGGACAGCGTGAAGACCGAGGAGCTCACCGACATCATCGAGTGGCTCGGCGAGGTGGTCCGGCAGACCGACTCCAGCCTCCTCGACGAGTGGGAGCAGCTGACCAACCCGGACCGGCCCGACGAGGTCGCCGAGGTGGTGCCCGCCCAGCCGAAGGCGATCACCGCGAACGACCGGGCGTTCCGGGTTCTCGTGCGCAACGCGATGTTCCGGCGGGTCGAGCTGGCCGCACGCCGGCGCTGGGACGAGCTGGCTGAGCTCTCCGACGACCTGGACGCCGATGCGTGGAGGGCGGCGGTCGAGCCGTACTTCGAGGAGCACGACGAGATCGGCACCGGTCCGGACGCCCGCGGCCCACGCATGCTGCTGATCGAACGGGAGCCGACGCGCTGGCGCGTCCAGCAGATCATCGACGACCCGGAGGGCGACCACGACTGGCGGATCACCGCCGAGGTCGACCTGGCCGCCTCCGACGAGGCCGGCGAGCTGGTGCTGGTCGACCGCGGCTTCCACCAACTCTGACAAGGCATTTGATGCCTACAACGATTGTCCGATAAACGGGCGGGTACCTCCGGTCGATTTCATCGATTGAGGGAGTACGAAATGGATATTGAGCGCAGTTTCAGCGGTGCAGTGGACAAGTTCTTCGCGTTCCTACCGAACTTGTTGGGATTCTTTGTCCTGCTGATCATCGGTTACATCGTCGCCAAGGTGGTCTCGACGATCGTGCAGAAGGCGCTGGAGAAGCTCGGGGTGGACCGAAAACTCCATGAGTCCGGGGCGAACAAGTACGTCGACATGGTGATGTCGGGCGCGAGTCCGTCTCGTGGGATAGCTCGCGTGGTCTTTTGGTTGATCTTCGTGTTCTTCCTGTTCTCCGCGATCGGCGCGTTGCAGATACCGGCGTTGACCACCTTCATGAACCAGGTGCTCGCCTACCTGCCGAACATCATTGCCGCCATCCTGATCTTCGTGGTCGCGGCGCTGATTGCTGGCGCGGTCGCCGCCGGTGTCTCCCGGATGATGGGGGACACCCCCACCGGCAAGATCATCGCCGCGGTGCTGCCGGCACTGGTGATGGTGATCGCTGTCTTCATGATCCTCGAGCAGCTGAAGATCGCCGAAGAGATCGTCAGGATCGCCTTCGCAGCCACGATGTTCGCCCTGGCGCTCGGACTCGCGCTTGCCTTCGGGCTCGGCGGCCGCCCGGTCGCCGAGCGGATGCTTGAGGACGCCTACCGCAAGGGCAAGGAGGAAAAGGACCAGGTCAAGCGGGACATGCAGACCGGCCGGGACCGGGCCGAGGCCGAGGCGGGTCGGGTCGGCTCGCAGCCGGAGAGCTCGACGAGCACCAGCGGGACCACGCAGGCCTGGGACATGCCGGGTGACAACCCGCCGCCGCCCCGCTACTGAACCTCGCAGAAATTTGGTTCAGGATTACAGGACAATTCCGGCCGAACGTGGCAGTCTTCCTCCCGGGACGCGCCACCTGTAGCCAGGAAGTGCATCCTCGCAAGGCGCTCCTTGCCCGCCCCCCGTACGGGTCAAGGGGCGCCTTCTCCATGTCTCCGGCCTCGTGCGATGCGGGTGAGTCGGTCACCGTGACGTGCTGGTGTGCGCCGGCGGGCTGGAAAGCGCGTGAGCCGGTCACCGTGACCTGTTGGCGTGCGCCGGCGGGCTGGAAAGCGCGTGAGCCGGTCACCGTGACCTGCTGGCGTGCGGCGGCGGGCTGGAAATTGCGTGAGCCGGTCACCGTGGCCTGCTGAGGCGCCCTCGCGGTGAAGTCGGCGATGCTAAATCCTGGTCGTGCTCGAGGTTCAGCCGGTAAGTGCTGAATCAGGGGATCCCCCGCAGTGAGCCACGCTAACCGGTCACCGTGACCGGCTGGCGTGCGTGGGCGGGCTGGAAATTGCGTGAGCCGGTCACCGTGACCTGGCCAGGCGACCCACACCCACGGTTCCGAGCTCCGGTGGCAGCAGCCCGTCCTCCAGCGCTCGCTGGCGCAGCTCGATCCGGGTCGAGGCCGGCCGCCCCGCTTCGACGTACCGCCGGCGGACCCGCTGCAGGTAGGTCTTCACCGACTCCACGCTCACCGGTGGCTCGAGCGCAGCAGCGGTCTCGGCGTACTTCAGGCCGGCGGCATAGAGCCGGAGCACCTCGGTCTCGCGGTGCGTGAGCTGCACGGGAGGGGTCTCGTCCCCGTTGGTCCAGCGGCCACCGCCGGCCACCGTGACCACCGCATCCAGCAGGGTCCGGGCCGGGTCGTTTTTCCACAGCAGCCCGGCGGCGTCGGAGCGGGCGAGCATCGGGGTTGCCTCGCGGTGGCGCGCGTCGGCGTGCAGAAGTACCGCGTCGCTGACGGCGGCGAGCGCGCGGACGTTGTCCTCGGGGATCGACCCGTCGTCGAGCCGGACGTCGAGGATGACGACGTCGAACGTGTGGCCGGTCTCGAGGAGACCGTGCACGGTGTTCGCGCCGGCGACGAACCGGGCCGGAGACCCGGCGGTCGACAGCAGCGCGCGGATCCCGGCGATCAGCAGGTCGTGGTCGTCGACCACACCCACCGAGACGCCTCGGGTCGCTCCATCCATGACCTACGCCCCCTTCGCGATCACTGTTCACGATGGTAGGCGAGCGATTTGCCCGTTGTGTCGTGAACGCCGGAGAATAATTTGACCGGCGATATCGGATGTTCGTCCGGTTTGGGCG
>JAICRS010000306.1 GCA_025966335.1 Nocardioidaceae bacterium | reverse complement strand
CGGAGACGCCAAGCGTGGCCAGCCGGTCGGCGAGGACGGCGCGATCCACACGGTGCACGCTCCCGGCTCCGGCGACGACGCGATCGTGGAGCAGGTTCGCACGCGAAGCACGGACGGGAACGACGTGGTCGTCGTCACCGCCGACCGCGCGCTGCGTGAACGGGTCGCAGCGGCCGGCGGCTCTTCGGTCGCCCCCTCATGGCTGCTTGATCAAACGTCGTGACCGCTCCCCGCCCGACGTATCCGTGGCTTGTGTCCTATCGCCGCGAGCGACCTGCGCTTTCGGCGCTGCCCGCTCTGCACATACGGTGACGCCATGAAAGCCCTACTTCTGGAGAGCATCCATCCGGCGGCCGTTGAGGTGCTCGAGGGCCGCGGCTACGAGGTGGATCTTCGTACAGGTTCCCTAGGCGAGGGGGAGCTGGTCGAGTCGCTGGCCGGCGTGGACCTGCTCGGGATTCGCTCCAACACGACTGTGACCGAACGAGTCCTGAAGGCCGCGGCGGACCTGCAGGCGATCGGCTGCTTCTGCATCGGCACGAACCAGGTCGACCTCGCAGCGGCCACTGCGGGCGGCATCGGGGTGTTCAACGCGCCCTACTCCAACACCCGCAGCGTGGTGGAGCTCGTGATCGGTGAGATCATTGCGCTCGCCCGGCGGCTGCCGGAGAAGACCCAGCGCATGCACGACGGCGTGTGGGACAAGTCGGCACGAGGCAGCCACGAGGTACGCGGCCGGACGCTGGGGATCGTGGGGTACGGCAACATCGGGACCCAGCTCTCCAACCTCGCCGAGTCCCTGGGCATGCACGTCGTCTTCTACGACAAAGCAGACCGACCGGCCCATGGCAACGCTCGCCGGATGCGCTCGCTGGAGGAGCTGCTCGGAGTCGCCGACGTGGTCAGCCTCCATGTCGACGGGCGGCCCGGCAACGCCGGCTTCTTCGGACCTGAACAGTTCGCCGCCATGAGGCCGCGATCGATGTTCATCAATGCGTCGCGCGGGATGGTGGTGGACGACGTCTCCCTGCGGGACCACCTGCTGTCGGGACACATCGCGGGCGCCGCCATCGATGTCTTTCCGGTCGAGCCGAAGACTCAGGGCGATGCGTTCGAGTCTGTGCTCCGTGGACTCGACAACGTCATCCTGACGCCTCATGTAGGTGGCTCCACCCAGGAGGCTCAGGCGGAGATCGGCTGGTTCGTGGCTGAGAAGCTCGCCGGCTTTGCGATGGCAGGGAGCACCGCGCTGTCGGTCAACCTTCCTGAGGTGGCTGCTCCACCGCTGACATCCGGGCACCGCTTGGGTTTCTTGCACCACAACGTCCCCGGTGTGCTGGCCAAGCTCAACGTGCTGTTCGCGGCAGACGAGGACAACGTCACCGGTCAGCACCTGTCGACCCGAGACGCCCTTGGCTACGTCGTCACCGACTCTTCGGCTCCGCTCTCCACCGCGGCCGTAGACCAGTTGCGCAGCTCCGAGCATTGTCTGTGGACGCGGACCTGGTAGCAGGTGGCTCAGGGGTGGACGTCCTTGGGAAGGGAGAGCCGGGGGATCCCGCCGAGCCGGCGGTGATACCGCACATGTTCCGCGTATGAGTCCAGCGCATTCCACAGCGCCGCGTGGGCGGCCCAGGGCAGCGGCTCGTCCCCGTTGCGCCAGGTAGGCCCGAAGCCGATCCACACCGGCGTCCACTCGGACGCGAGGTCCCAGTCTCCACGGTGCTTCATGAGCAGTCGGTGCCGTATCTGGAACGCCATCCGCGGCCCGTCGGTGTAGACGGGCGCGGTGCTCACCGGCCACACGGGCAGATCCAGCGTCATCAGCTCGAGCTCGAAGTAGCCGAGAACGCACGGGTCCACCAGCACGGTGGCAACGTTCTCGTGCGGACGTCTCACATCGGCACGCTAACCCGAGCTCCGCGCACTCGTCAGCCCCTCGGAAAGATCGGCCGAAGACGCACGAAGGTCCCCTCCCGCGGAAGGGGACCTCCATGACGGTGATCGCGCTAGCTGAGTGCCGGCTGCAGCGTGCGCTCGGGC
This sequence comes from Nocardioidaceae bacterium, assembly GCA_025966335.1. Classification (GTDB taxonomy): domain Bacteria; phylum Actinomycetota; class Actinomycetes; order Propionibacteriales; family Nocardioidaceae; genus Nocardioides_C. Next base: position 960 of record JAICRS010000306.1, on the reverse strand, counting down.
TCCTCGTCGGGCAGCCCGTCACCACGCGGCGCGTTGTAGGCGTCGAGGTCGAGAATGCCCTCGCGCTTGGCCACGATGGTCGGAACCAGAGCCTGGCCGGCCACGTTCGTCGCCGTACGCATCATGTCGAGGATCGGGTCGATGGCCAGCAGCAGCGCGACGCCCTCGAGCGGCAGACCGAGCGTCGACAGGGTCAGCGTGAGCATCACCACCGCGCCGGTGAGGCCGGCGGTGGCGGCGGAGCCGATCACCGACACGAACGCGATCAGCAGGTAGTCCTGGATGCCGAGCTGGATCCCGAAGATCTGCGCCACGGTGATCGCCGCGAGCGCCGGGTAGATCGCCGCGCAGCCGTCCATCTTCGTGGTGGCACCGAACGGCACCGCGAACGAGGCGTACTCCGTCGGCACCCCGAGGTTGCGGGTGGTCACCCGCTGGGTCAGCGGCATGGTGCCCACCGAGGACCGCGAGACGAACGCCAGCTGGATCGCCGGCCACGCACCGGAGAAGTACTTCGCCGGGGACAGGCCGTGGAAGCGAGCGATCAGCGGGTAGACGACGAAGAGCACGATGGCGCAGCCGAGGTAGACATCGAAGGTGAACGTGGCCAGCGGCGCGACGAGCTCCCAGCCGTAGGTGGCGACCGCGCGGCCGATCAGGCCGAGGGTGCCGATCGGTGCGAGCAGGATGATCCACCACAGCACCTGCTGGATCACCGCCAGGGCGGACCGCATGAACCCCACGAACGGCTCGGCCTTCTCGCCTGCCTTCAAAGCAGCGGCACCGATGGCGAGCGCCACCACGACGATCTGCAGCACGTTGAAGGACAGGGCCCCGTCCTCTGCGGAGAGTCCGAGGAAGTTCTGCGGAACGAGCCCGGTGAGGAAGTCGAGCCACGAGCCGGTGCCGCCGTCGTACGCCGCCCCCTCCGTGCTGACCTCGGCGGAGAGGCCGGGGTTG
>JAICRS010000020.1 GCA_025966335.1 Nocardioidaceae bacterium | reverse complement strand
CGAAGGTCACCCTGGTCGCCCGGCCCGGCCTGGCGAACGTCGAGGAGCTGGTCGCCGCCGGTGGGACCCCCTCGAGCGTCTCTCCGCTTGCGGTGGAGCTGGCCGGCGGTGACCCTGGTGCGATCCCCGCGGTCGCCGAGGGCCGGGCCGGTGTGCAGGACGAGGGGTCCCAGCTGGTGGCGCTGGCCCTGGCGAGGGCCGAGGTCACCGGCCGCGACGAACGCTGGCTGGACCTCTGCGCCGGCCCCGGTGGCAAGTCGGCGCTGCTCGCGGCGGTGGCCGGTCGACGCGATGCGCGCCTGCTCGCGTCGGAGGTCCAGCCGCACCGGGCGGTCCTGGTCCGGTCGGCGACGGCCGCCGTCACCGGCTCGGGCTCGGCCGGCCTGCTCGGGGTGGTGGCCGCGGACGGGCGACGTCCCGCGTGGCCGGCCGGTTCGTTCGACAGGGTCCTGCTCGACGCCCCGTGCTCCGGGCTCGGTGCGCTGCGTCGCAGGCCGGAGTCGCGCTGGCGTCGTACTCCCGCCGACGTCACGGACCTGGTCGGGCTCCAGCGTGCCCTGCTCCGGTCCGCGCTCGACTCGGTGCGGCGCGGGGGAGTGGTGGCCTACGCGACCTGCTCCCCGGTGCTCGCCGAGACGTCCGGCGTGGTCTCCGCGGTCCTTGCCGAGCGCGACGACGTGGTGCTCGAGGACGCGGTTCCGTCGTTCCCAGGTGTGCCGGACCTTTCCGGACCGATGGTGTTGGCGGGAACGGTGCAGCTGTGGCCGCACCGGCACCACACGGACGCGATGTTCTTCGCGCTGCTGCGCCGGACAGGCTGACCCGGATGGCGGGGCACCGGCCCCGGCGGGCGGCTGGCTAGGATCGGCGGCGACATGGGTATTCAGATCTCGCCGAGCATGCTCGCCTCCGACTTCGCCAACCTCGCCGCCGAGGCCGAGCGGGTCTCCCACGCCGACTGGCTGCACATCGACGTGATGGACAACCACTTCGTCCCGAACCTGACCCTCGGGCTCCCGGTCGTCGAGGCGCTCGGCAAGGCGACGTCAACGCCGATGGACTGCCACCTGATGATCGAGGACCCGGACCGGTGGGCGCCCGGCTACGTCGAGGCCGGGGCTCAGTCGGTGACCTTCCACGTGGAGGCGGCGACGGCGCCGGTGCGGCTGGCTCGTGAGCTGCGCGCCAAGGGCGCCCGCGCCGGGATGGGCCTGCGTCCGGCCACGCCCATCGAGCCTTACGAGGACCTGCTGCCCGAGCTCGACATGCTGCTGGTGATGACCGTCGAGCCCGGGTTCGGCGGCCAGGCGTTCCTCGACATGTGCCTGCCGAAGATCCGCCGTACCCGGCAGCTCATCGCCAAGCACGGCCTCGACCTGTGGTTGCAGGTCGACGGCGGGATCTCGCCGGACACGGTCGAACGGTGCGCCGACGCCGGGGCGGACGTGTTCGTCGCCGGCTCCGCGGTCTACAAGGCCGACGACGCGAACCTGATGATCGACGACCTCCGCGCCAAGGCCCAAGCCGCCTCCCCCTCCTGTTGAGACGCGACCTTTTCGCGGTCGAGACGCGCCCTTCTCCCGGGTGAGGCGTGGAAAGTTCGCGGGTCTGTGCCGCCATCCCGGCGCGACCCGAGGCGCGCCCGTGCTTCGACGCCCACGAGACGACTCCGGCAGCTGAGCGCGAAGTCTCCGCGTGTCGAGCGGGAGTTCTCCGCGTCTCGTCGTGAACTTCTGCACGTCTCAACGTGAAAAACTGCGCGTCTCAACGGGGAGGCGGGTGGGGAGGGTCACATGCGCGGGGGCGGCGGGATGTGGCAGGCTTGGCCGCAACGAGTGAACAGCTCGCGTGCTCTGGGGTCGGTGCAATTCCGAGCCGGCGGTTACAGTCCGCGACCCGTCCGCATCCAGCGGCCGGTTGACCAGGTGAAACTCCTGGACCGACGGTGAAAGTCCGGATGGGAAGCGCACGCCGTTGTCGCCGTCGTCGGCCCCGCCACCGTGCGTCGCCGGTTTCGGCCGCAACCGCTTTCGAGCCCCGGGGTCCGCACGGACGAGAGGGGCAGGACCGCGATGACCGCGACGGCGCCCCCGCACGCGTTCTCGCCCGCCGAGGAGCAGGCGATGGCGCGCGCCCTCGAGCTGGCGCAGACCCCCGGCGTACCGCTCGGCCCGAACCCGCGGGTCGGCTGCGTCCTGCTCGACCCGTCCGGCGGCATCCTCGCCGAGGGCTACCACCGCGGAGCCGGTACGGCGCACGCGGAGATCGTCGCCCTGGAGGAGGCCGGTGACCGTGCCCGCGGCGCGACCGCCGTCGTCACCCTCGAGCCGTGCAACCACACCGGCCGCACCGGGCCCTGCGCGAGGGCCCTCGTCCAGGCCGGGATCGGCCGGGTGGTCTTCGCCCAGTCCGACCCCAACCCCGCAGCCGCCGGCGGCGCGGTCACGTTGCGCGCAGCCGGGGTCGAGGTCGCGCACGGACTGTCCGCTGCGGCGGCACGGCGGATGAACCCGGTGTGGACGTTCGCCGTCGAGCACGGCCGCCCCTTCGTCACCTGGAAGTTCGCGACCACCCTCGACGGGCGCAGCGCGGCCGCCGACGGCACCTCCCGCTGGGTCAGCTCCGCGACGGCCCGCCGCGACACCCACCGGTTGCGCGCGGAGTGCGACGCGATCCTGGTCGGCACCGGCACCGTGCTCGTCGACGACCCGCAGCTGACCGTCCGCGACGACGAGGACCGCCCGCTTCCCAGGGAGCGGCAGCTGCTGCGTGCGGTGATGGGCCTGCGCGAGATCCCCGGCGACCGCCGGATCCTCGACGACGCGGCCGAGACCGTCGTCCTGAAGACGCGAGACCCCCGAGAGGCGCTCGCGCAGCTGTTCGCCCGGGATCGCCATCACCTCTTCCTCGAGGGCGGCCCCACTCTGGCTGCTGCCTTCCTGGCGGCCGGTCTCGTCGACGAGGTGGTCTGCTACGTGGCCCCGATGCTGCTCGGCGCCGGCCGCAACGCGGTCGCCGACCTCGGCATCGGCACGATCGACGATGCCCGCCACCTCGACCTGCTGGAGGCGACCACCGTCGGCGAGGGGCCTGAGACCAACGTGCGGCTGACCATGGCCGTCCGAGAGGCAGGAAGCTGATGTTCACCGGGATCGTCGAAGAGCTCGGCGTCGTGGAAGCCGTCGAGGACCAGGGCGACGCGGTGCGGCTCACCGTGCGCGGCCCGCACGTGGTCGCCGATGCCGGCCTCGGGGACTCCATCGCCGTCAACGGCTGCTGCCTCACCGTGGCCGCGCGCGACCACGAGGGCTTCACCGCCGACGTGATGCGGGAGACCCTCGAAAAGACCTCCCTCGGCGCCCTTGCCCCCGGCGGCCGGGTCAACCTCGAACGCGCCGTCACCGCGGCGACCCGTCTCGGCGGCCACATCGTGCAGGGCCACGTCGACGCCACCGGCGCCGTGGTCAGCCGGGAACCGTCCGAGCACTGGGAGCTGGTCACGATCTCGATGCCCCGGGCGCTGGCCCGGTACCTCGTGCCGAAGGGCTCGATCACCGTCGACGGGATCTCGCTGACCGTGGTCGAAGTCTTCGACACCCCCGACCCGACCTTCACGGTCTCGCTGATCCCCGAGACGCTGGCCCGCACCACGCTGGGCCTCAAGCAGCCGGGCGAGCCGGTCAACCTCGAGGTCGACGTGATCGCCAAGTACGTCGAACGGCTGCTCGGTGCCCGCGGCTCCGCCCCAGCTGACAACGATGACAACGATGAGGACATCTGATGGACGCACTTGACTGGCTGCTCGAGGGCACCTTCGCCATCGGCGGCTCGACGATCCTGGTCCGCGAGGTGGTCGGCAACGGCTTCGGCCTGGCCAGCGCGATCGGCGGGATGCGCCGCAAGGTCTGGGCGTGGCCCGTCGGCATCGTCGGCAACCTGCTGCTGTTCACGGTCTTCGTCGGCGGCATCCTCGACAAGCCCCAGGCACATGACCTCTGGGGTCAGGCCGGACGGCAGCTGTTCTTCCTCGCGGTCTCCGTCTACGGCTGGTGGCGCTGGCAACGCAGCAAGAAGGCGGGCGAGTCGTCGGACGGCGGCGCGATCGTGCCCGGCTGGGCGGGGCCGCGGGGATGGGCGCAGCTCGCCGCGATGGCCGTGGTCGGCACGGTGGTCTTCTACTACGTGCTGAAGGCTCTGGACTCCTGGGGTCCGCTGGCCGACGCCTGGATCCTGACCGGGTCGATCCTGGCCACGTACGGGATGGCACGCGGCTGGACGGAGTTCTGGCTGATCTGGCTCGCCGTGGACGCGGTCGGGGTGCCCCTGCTGCTCAAGGCCGGCTACTACCCGTCCGCGGTCCTCTACCTGGTCTACGGGGCCTTCTGCGTCTGGGGCTTCAGCACCTGGCTGAGGGTCCAGCGTGAGATCGACGCCAAGCAGCCGGCCGCACGTGACAAGGTCACCGCATGAGTGCGCCGAAGGTCCGCCTGGACAGCATCGACGCGGCCGTGGCCGACATCGCCGCCGGTCGCGCGGTCGTGGTCGTCGACGACGAGCACCGCGAGAACGAGGGCGACCTCGTCTTCGCCGCAAGCAAGTCGACCCCGGAGCTGATGACGTTCACCATCCGCTACTCCTCGGGCGTGATCTGCGTGCCGATGACCGCGGAGACGCTCGACCGGCTGGCGATCCCGCTGATGACACCGCACAACCGGGAGCGGCTGCGGACGGCGTACACCGTCTCCGTCGACGCCCGCGACGGCGTCACCACCGGCATCTCCGCGGGTGACCGGTCGCACACCGTCCGGGTGCTCACCGACTCCGCGACCGAGCCCTTCGAGGTCGTCCAGCCCGGGCACGTGTTCCCGCTGCGCTACCGCGAGGGCGGCGTGCTGGTCCGGCCCGGTCACACCGAGGCCGCGGTCGACCTGACCAGGCTGGCCGGGTTGCCGCCGGCCGGGGTGATCTCCGAGATCGTCAACGACGACGGCACGATGAAGCGCGGCCAGCAGCTGCGCGACTTCGCCGACGAGCACGGCCTGAAGATGATCTCGATCGAGGACCTGATCCACTACCGGCGGCGGCACGAGAACCACGTCGAGCGGGTCGCGGTGACCAGACTGCCCACCGGGCACGGCGACTTCACGGCGTACGGTTACCGGATCACGATCGATGGTTCCGAGCACATCGCCCTCGTGCACGGCGACATCGGCGACGGCCAGGACGTCCTCACCCGGGTGCACTCCGAGTGCCTGACCGGCGACGTGTTCGGATCCCGCCGCTGCGACTGCGGCCCGCAGCTGGACGAGGCGCTCGAGCGGATCGTCGAGCACGGCCGGGGCGTGGTCGTCTACCTGCGGGGCCACGAGGGGCGCGGGATCGGCCTGGTCGCCAAGCTGCAGGCCTACCAGCTCCAGGAGGGTGGCCGGGACACCGTCGACGCGAACCTCGACCTGGGCCTGCCCGCCGACGCCCGGCACTACGGCGCCGCTACCCAGATCCTGCGCGACCTGGGCGTGGACTCGGTCCGGCTGCTCACCAACAACCCGGCCAAGACCACCAACCTCGAGGAGTACGGGATCGCGGTCACCGAACGGGTCCCGCTGACGCCGCGGCCCAACGACCACAACCTCGCCTACCTGCTGACCAAGCGGGACCGGATGGGACACGACCTGCCGCACCTGCTTACCGTGGACGACACGACCGAGCCGGTACCAGCCAGCGAAGGAGACCGACCGTGAGCAGCGAAGGATCCCCGGACGCGACCCCGATCGACTGTCACGAGATGCGGGTGGCCGTGGTGGCCGCGTGCTGGCACGAGAAGGTGATGGACGGGCTGCTCGCCGGCGCCGGACGCGCCCTCGACGACTTCAAGGTCGAGGCACCGAGCATCGTCCGGGTGCCGGGCTCGTTCGAGCTCCCGGTCGTGGCCTCAGCCCTGGCCGAGAAGGGCTACGAGGCGATCGTCGCCCTCGGTGTCGTGATCCGCGGCGGAACCCCGCACTTCGACTACGTCTGCCGCGCGGCCACCGACGGCCTGACCCGGGTCGGGCTCGACACCGGCGCGGCAATCGGGTTCGGCCTGCTGACCTGTGACAACGAGGAGCAGGCGCTGGACCGGGCCGGCCTCCAGGGGTCCTCGGAGGACAAGGGGTACGACGCCACGTCGGCCGCCCTGCACACCGCATCGACCCTGCGCCGGATCCGGCGCGGCTACGAGATCGACGGGTGACGGAGCCGTCTCGCCGTGCGCAGCCGCACGGCCGGTCGCTGTGCGCACGCCGTAGGCTTTGCCCGTGAAGACGTTCGAGCAGCTGTGGACCGAGCTCAACGAGAAGGCGCAGGCAAGACCCGAGGGCTCCGGGACGGTGCAGGCGCTCGACGACGGTGTGCATGCGATCGGCAAGAAGCTGGTCGAGGAGGCGGCGGAGTCCTGGATGGCTGCCGAGCATGAGGGCCCGGACCGCGCCGCCGAGGAGATCAGCCAGCTGCTCTACCACGCCCAGGTGCTGATGATCGCCAGCGGCATCTCGCTCGATGACGTCTACGCCCACCTCTGACCGACCACGAGGTCCCCATGCCGAACAACCCGCTCCGTATCGCGCTCCCGAACAAGGGATCGCTGGCCGACGCCGCATCCGACATCCTGCGTGAGGCCGGCTACGCCCAACGCACCGACTCCAAGCAGCTCGCGCTGTCCGACCCGGACAACGACGTCGAGTTCTTCTACCTGCGCCCCCGCGACATCGCCCTCTACGTCGGTGAGGGCACCCTCGATCTCGGGATCACCGGCCGCGACCTGCTCCTCGACTCCGGCGCCAAGGCCGACGAGGTGCTGCCGCTGGGCTTCGGCAGGTCGCGGTTCCGGTTCGCCGCGCCCCCCGGGACGGTCGGTGACGTTGCAGACCTGGCCGGGAAGAGGATCGCCACGTCGTACGACGGGGTGGTGCGCCGGTACCTCGAGGAGAAGGGGATCGACGCCACGGTCACCCGGCTCGACGGCGCCGTGGAGACCAGCGTGCAGCTCGGCGTGGCCGACGTGATCGCCGATGTCGTGGAGACCGGAAGCACCCTGCGCCAGGCCGGCCTCGAGATCGTCGGCGAGGTCATCCTGCAGTCCGAGGCGGTCCTGATCCGCCGCGCGGGCGAGGCCACCCCCGAGGGGTTCGAGGTGTTCGAGCGCCGGGTCAAGGGCGTGATGGTGGCCCGGTCCTACGTGATGATGGACTACGACATCCGGGTCGAGCGGGTCGAGGACGCGGTGGCGCTGACTCCGGGCATCGAGAGCCCGACCGTGTCGCCGCTTCATCGCGAGGGGTGGGTCGCGGTCCGGTCGATGGTGCCCCGCGATGCCGCCCAGAAGATCATGGACGCACTCTGGGACATCGGTGCCCGCGGGATCCTGGTAACGGAGATCAATGCCTGCCGACTCTGACCCGCTCCCGTTCACCCTGCCCCACACGTTCCGCCCGTTCGGCGTACGCGTCGCTGCCTACGCGTTCGGCGCCATGCTGCTCGCGGTCACGCTGGTGATCTGGTTCGCGTTCCCACCGGAGGTGCGCGACCAGTTCACGCTCTTCCAGCGCGGCACGGTGATCGTGTTCGCGATCGCGACGGCCGCCGCCGGCTACGCCCTCGCCCGGTCCCGGATCGAGACGCGGGAGGACGGGCTGACCGTGGTGAACGGATACAAGTCCCGCAGCTACGAGTGGACCGAGGTCCTCGCCGTCTCGCTGCGCCAGGGCAGCCCGTGGGCGACCCTCGACATCAGCGACGGCACCACCGTCTCCGCGATGGGCATCCAGGGCTCGGACGGTGCCCGCGCGGTCAAGCAGGTCCGGCAGCTGCGGGCGCTCGTGGACCAGCACAGTCACACCGACAGCGACGACTGACCGCTGGCCGTAACCGCTGAGTCAGTCGCAACGGCAGGATTCTCGCGTGCGGACGATGCCGTCCCGACTGAGTGAGCCGGTCAGGGCGTACGACGGGCCGGCCTGGAACCGCGGTCTGATCAGGGAGCCACCGCGATGCTCAGCATGACCCAGCCCGAGGCGGCCTTCTTGACCTCGATGGCGACCGTCTTCCCGGCCGCCCCGGTGAGCTCGGCGCCGTCGCCCTCGGCAGTTCCGTCCCCGTCGAGGTCAGGAGGCACGGTAGCCCCGCTGACGTCCACCGGCTGGCCGCTGAGGCAGAACCCGGTTCCGCAGGAATCCCACGTCCCGGTCTCCGTGGAGACGACCGGCTCGGGGGGCGGCTCGGGGGTCGGCTCAGGTGCTGGATCCGATGCCGGCGGCTCGGGTGCCGGGTCCGGTGCGGGCGGTTCGGGTGCGGGCTCCGGCGGCGGGTCCTGCGTAGCCGGCGGGTCAGGCGTCTGGGAGGGCGGCGGGTCCTGCGTGGCCGGCGGGTCCTGGGTCGGCGTCGGGTCGACGGTCGGGTTCGCCGGGGCCGGGTCAGTCGTGCCCGTGCCGGGTGCCGGGTCCGGTCCCGTGCTGGGAGACGGCTCCGGCGCGGTCGGTCCGGTGGTCGGCCCGGTGGTCGGCCCCGTGGTCGGCCCCGTGGTCGGGCCCGTCGTCGGTCCGGTGGTCGGCCCGGAGGACGGCGTCCCGGTCGGGCCGGTGACCGTACCGGTGGCCGGCGGGGTCGACGGACCAGCCGAAGGAGTGGTCCCCGGAGGCGTCGTCGTCGGTGCGGACGAAGGTCCTGCCGTCGGCGTCTCCGGGAAGGTCGCGGCGGGTCCGGCCGTCGGCACGTGTGTCGGTGTCGGCTCCTCGGCGACCGGAGTCTCCGTAGGGGTCGGCCGCGGCGGTCCGGGCTGGGTGCTCGGCACGGGCGTCGTGGGTTGTGGCGCGGCGAGCGGGACCGTGCCGGCGTCCACGGCCGGTCGGTCGGTCGGTGATCCGGTCATGTCGACCTGGGTTCCGGTCGACTCGTGCTGCTTCTTGACGGCCGCGGTTGCCTTGGTGGCGTCCTGGGTCGCCTGGGTCGTGACCTCGGGACTCAGCATCACTGCCTCGAAGTCGGCCGAGCCCGGCGAGGTCGTCGTCGGAGTGGTGACCGTGAAGTCACCGGTCCGGTACTCCTGCTCGTAGGCCATCACCAGGGCGACGTACGCGTCGGAGTGGTTGTACCGGTGGATCGCCGCGCTCATCCCGTCGGGTGAGGCGATGTCGGTGGAGTCCGCGCACAGGTAGACCGCGGCGGCCAGGGCCGCGTCGTGGATGTCGTGCGGTGAGCGCACGTCGTCGCCGTCGGCGTCCACGCCGGCGATCGCCCAGGTCGACGGGATGAACTGCATCGGGCCGACCGCCCGGTCCCACACCGAGTCGTTGTCGAGCAGGCCGCCGTCGGTGTCGGCGATCTCGGCCACCGGTCCCACCCCGTTCAGCGGCAGCCCGAAGATCAACGGGCTGGAGACGCCGTCCACGCCGAGGATGGCTCCGCCGTACCGGCCGTGGTCCGACTCCACCCGTCCGATCGCGGCCAGCAGGGTCCAGGGCATCCGGCAGGACGGGTCCACCTCGGCCAGGATGGCGGCGGCCCGTTGGTAGGCCTGGACCGCGGTCGCCGGGATGTCGTGCGCTCCGGGACCGCTCTCGGTGACCATCCGCTCACCCTTGGGTGAGGTCACGACGACCGTCGGTGGCTGTCCTCCCTCACCGGGCAGGCTGAGTCCCGCGGTGCCGGTGGGGGTGGGTGTGCCGGGTTGTGCTGCGACGAGGGAGCCGGTCTGCGCCTCGAGGATCCGCACGTCGATGGGGTCCTGCCCCGTCGCGGAGGACACACCGGACACGCTGCCGGAGCTCAGGATGAGCGGCAGCGCGGCCAGCAGCGGAATGGCGTAGCCGTTGACCTTGGCCCTGCTGGGTCGTCGCAGTTGCATCTCGGATCTCCCCGGATCGTCCGGTTTCCGACTCTAGGTTGGGAACCGCCACAGGAACAGACGCCGACCGGAGAATGAGGCGATCAGACGGCGGGGCATGGTCCGTCTGAACGACGCAACCCCCCAAGGTGAGGGGGCGGGCGGGGGTCGCCGACGTCAGGCCGTGGCCACCGCCGACGCGAGCGCGCCGATCGCTCCGGTGAAGCAGCCCATCGGCGGGGTGACCAGTCCGGCGCCCACCTGGCCGGTGCCGGCGACCCGCCCGGCCATGCCGGTGTTGATCTGCGGGAGCACACCGCTGCGGACCACCGCGGTCACGTCGATCCCGGTCGGGGCGCCCCGGAACTCCAGGATCGGGATCGCGAAGGCCGGGTTCTCGCCGACGGTGATGCCGTACATCCGCTGACTGGTGGCCAGCGCGTCGGGAACGCTGCCGCCGACGAACCGGACGATCGCCGGCGCGGTGGCCATCGCGAACCCGCCGATGCCTGCGGTCTCGGTGATCGCCGAGTCGCCGATGTCGGGGTTGGCGTCGTCGGGTCCGTAGCTGCCGAGGAACAGCCCCTCCGGGGTGTTCGCCGGCGCGGTGAACCACTGGTCGCCGGTGCCGGAGACCTGGATCCCGAAGTCGGTGCCGTTGCGGGCCATCACCGTGACCACGCTGGATCCGGCGATCCCCGCGGCCGCGGCCGTCTGCAGCTTGCAGGCGGGCATGCCCAGATTGAGGAAGAAGTGGTCGTTACCGGACACGAACCGGACCGCCTCGGCCACGTCCTTGCTCGGATGCCCGGAGTCGATCATCGCCGGCAGCACCTCGCGCAGGAACATCAGGGTGCCGGCGCGGTTGCGGTTGTGGCCCTCGTCGCCCATCTGCACCATCTGCGCGATGATGCCCTTCACGTCGATCGGGTCACCGGCCCGGACCGCCGTGCGCAGGATCGGCCCGAGCACCGCCGTCATCCAGCGCAGCCGCTCGATCACCTCACTGCCGTAGGCGCCGTACCTCAGCACCTTCCCGAGGCCCTCGTTCAACGAGCACCACGACGTCGCGTCGTGCGCCTCGTCGCGGAGCTCGAACATCCACATCGACGGCGAGACCACGCCGGCCATCGGCCCGACCGCACCCCGGTGGTGACACGGCTCCCAGCTGACACCGTCGCCGGTGGCGAGCATCTTCTCGGCCTCGTCCGGGTCGTCGGCCAGACCCTCGAACAGCACGGCACCGATCAACGCACCGCGCATCGGACCGGAGGCGCGCTCCCAGTCCACCGGCGGGCCGGCGTGCAGGAGCTGCCCGCGTTCGAGACCGAGCGCTTCGGAGGCAGGGCGTACGTCGACCAGGGTGGCCTCGGCCGACAACATGGCCTCGAGTGCCTGCGCGTTGGCCTGCCTGCGGCGCGGATCGCCCATCACCGCAGCGACCGCGTCCGCATGATCCTCGGCCGGCGGATGCCAGTCGACCCGCGCCGCGGTGACGCCCTGCTGCGCGACGGCGTCGGCGAGCAGCGAGGCGCCGGCGGTGACCACGGCGCTCGGAGTGGTCAGCGGGACCAGGGGGGCGGCATTCATGCGGGGGCTCCGTTCGTGAGCAGGTCGACGGCCTTGCGCGCGGCGTCGGCGTTGGAGAAGTACACCCAGGCCCCGGCCCCGAGCAGCATCTCGGCCTGCCGGTCCCGGTCCTGGGGGTCGTCGCCGGTCCCCACCAGCGAGACCACGACCGGAACGTCGGCGGCGGTGGCCGCGGCCACGGCGTCCGACAGCTCCCCGGCCGGGTCCGCCGCGGCGCCCAGCCCGAGCACCACGTCGAGCATCAGCACCCCGCAGGTCGGGTCGGCCACTTCGTCGAGCAGCCGCTGGATCCGGATCGAGCCGTCGATCATCGGGTGCGGCCGACCCTGGGTCAGCCGGTCGTCGCCGAAGTCGATCATCGTGTGCCCGTCCGAGGACAGGGAGTCCTCCAACGCCCACGCCGGGTCCAGCGGGATGTTGGATCGCACGCGACCCAGCGCCTCGACGGCGATGATCATCGCCTCGTCACACAGCGTCCCGCCCGCGAACAGCCCGCGCAGCGACCCATCGGCACGTCCCGTCCCGACCTGCCCGGACAGCGCGGGTGGCAGCTCCCAGGAGCAGCCGATAGCGGCGACGGCCTGCCGCGCGGTCTCGGTGATGTCGGGCCGACCCTTGCCGAGCAGCCCGAACATCACGGGCTTGCCCAGTTTATCGGCGTGCTCGCGGACCGCCTGGGCGACCGAGGCCGAGGGCGGCTTGGAGACGATCACGATCACCTCGGTCGCGTCGTCGGCGGCGAGCAGGTCGAGCGCCCGCACCGTTGACAACCCACCGACAGCCTCGGACAGGTCCCGACCGCCCACGCCGAGGCAGTGGCTCACCCCGACGCCCGCGCCGTCGAGCAGGGTCATCAGGTGCTGCGCGCCGGTGCCGGAGGCGGCGACGATCCCGACCGGACCGGGCCGGACCACGTTGGCGAAGCCCAGGCCGACGCCGCCGAGCACCGCGGTGCCACAGTCGGGTCCCATCACCAGCACGCCGGCCGGGTCGGCGTACTGCTTGAGGGCGACCTCCTGCTCGACCGGGACGTTGTCGCTGAACACCATGGTGTGGAGGCCCGCGTCGACCGCGTCGATCGCATCGGCGAACGCGTACCGGCCCGGCGTGGAGATCAGCGCCACCGTGGCCTCACCACCGCGGGCAGCCGCCCGGATCGTCAACGGAGCGGGTGCGTCGCCGAACGACGACGGTGCCGGGAAGGCGGCCGCGCTCAACGCCCGGTCGACCTCGGCGAGCGCGGTCTGCATCGCGGTGTCGTCGTCGGCCTCGACCGCGACCAGCATCTCGTTGGGGGTGATCCGCTCGGGCAGCTCGAACCCCATGCCGCGGGCGAGGTCGAGGTTGAGGTCGGTGGCCATCGCGACCAGCGCCGAGGTCACCCCGGGCAGCGTCGAGATCTGACGGCTCACCTGCATCAGTGCCACCGAGTCGACGTAGGTCCCTCTGCGGACGGTAAGGCTCCTGGTCACGCTGCTCCTTCGAGGTGGTGGGTGCGGAACGTGTGGAGTACTCCCGCGATCAGTGCGGCACCGGACGAGTGGCCGACCGCGAGCAGGCCCGTGGTGGCCGCGGAGATCTCCCCGTCGCGGCACAGGGCGGTGAGGAAGTCGTCGAGCTCGCGGCAGGCGTACCCGTCGAGCGCATGGTGCAGCAGCGCCCGCGACACCGCCGTGGTCCCGGTCGCGGCCAGCGCGGTCCGGGTCGCGGCTCGCCACAGGGGCAGCCGCGGGTCGGCGGTTGCACACGCCGCGACGAGCGCGCCGGCGAGCACGTCGTCGCCGGCCGGCGTCAGCCCCGGCCCGGCCCCGACGAGTGCCGAGGGGGAGAGTCCGTCGTACGACGTGCGCGGCACCGGCACGTCAAGGAGCCGCACGTCGCGGTCGACGGCGACCAGGGTGGCCACCGCGGGGACCGGCAGCCCGGCCGGTCGTGGCGGCTGCCACCAGCGGCGGACCCGCCAGGTCCGGCCGGACGTGCGCAGCCCGCCGGCGCCGAGGGCGACCAGTGCACCAGGGGAGGGGAGTGTCCGGGTCACGAGGCTGTTCGGCAGCCGCACCGCCTCGGGAGTGCACACCGTCAGCACCGGCACGTGCGGGTCGCCGGTCTCGTAGTGGACGCTGACCCGCGTCCGCACGACCTCGACCGGGCCGACCTCGGCGCCGTCGACCAGGTCGGCGAGCAGCGACGAGGCAGCGCAGGGGATGTCGTGCGTCGCCACCCCTCGACGATAGGGACTCGGGTAGCGTCCGGTGCATGGGTAAAGTTGCCAACGATCCGCGTCGTGGTGATCTTGAGTTGCTAGCCGGCGGCTCGGACGGTGTTGGTTCGATGCCGGCCGCGGACCATCACGGCCAGCCGATGAGCGTGGCCAAGATGCTGACCCTGCCGGCGTTCTCGGGTGCCGAGGTGGTCGCCGGGGCCCGGGGGCTGGAGCGGATCGTGCGTAGCGCGAACGTGATGGAGGTCCCCGACATCGTGCCCTGGGTGCGGGCCGAGGGGCTGCTGCTCACCACCGGCTACCCGTTGCGGGCGGCGACCGGTGACCTGCCCCAGCTGGTGGCCGACCTCGACGGACGAGGCGTGTCCGCGGTCGCGGTCAAGCTGCACCGCTACCTCGACGTGTTGCCCGAGGCGATGCTCGCCGAGGCCGACCGGCGCGGGCTGCCGATCGTGCTGGTGCCGGACACCACCGGCTTCGACGACGTGCTGACCCAGGTGTTCACCTCGGTGGTCAGCGAGCGGGCCTCGCTGCTCGAGCGCAGTGAGGAGGTGCACCGTCACCTGGTCAACGTGGTCCTGACCGGCGGTGGGGTGGCCGACGTGGCCGCCAGCCTGAGCGAGCTCTTCTCGGCGCTGGCGATGGTGACCACCGCCGACGGCCGGGTGATCAGCGACGTCGGGAACCCCGAGCAGCGCGCCGCCCTGCGCTCGAGCTCGGTCTTCCATCCGAGCGGCCGGTTCCGCACCGAGGTGTCCACGCCCGGTGTGCACGTGGTCGACGACCTGCCGGGCTCGCACGCGGTCGTCCCGATCAAGGGCGGCCGCATCGACCACGGTCGGCTGGTCCTGTTCCACACCGACCGGGTGCTCAACGCCGCCGACCTGACCGTCCTGGAACGGGCCGCGACGGTTGCCGCGATCTCGCTGACCAAGGAGATCGCGATCACCGCCGTCGAGAGCAAGTACCGCGGCGACTTCCTGCGCGACGTGCTGTCGGGCCGCGCCGGCCCGGCCGACGACGTCGAGGCACACGCCCGGTCGCTGGGCTGGGACCTGTCCCGGCCGATGGTCGTGGTCGTGGCTGCGCTGGAGACGGACAAGGCGCCGCCGATGTCGCTCGGCTACGAGGGCCCGCTCGAGCTCGAACGGTTCGCCGCGGCCTGGCGAAGCGTGCTCACCCGCAAGGACCCGAGCGTGCCCGTCGTCGGGTTCGCCGCCGAGGTGGTGGCCCTGCTCCCCGTCCCCGCGGACGGGGAGGCGACCGCGGCCGTGGACGCGGCGATCCGGGGTGTGGCCGGCGACGGTGGCGGTGGCCGCCGCCCGTTCGCGACCGGGGTGAGCCGGGTCGTGTCCTCGCCCGATGACCTGCAGGTCGCCTACGAGCAGGCCCGCAAAGCGCTGCACGTCGGTCGGCAGCTGCACGGGCCGCGCGCGCTGGCCCACTTCGACGACCTCGGGGTGTTCCGGCTGCTGAGCCTGATCGAGAACACCCGTGAGCTCGACACCTTCGTGGAGGAGACTCTCGGCGAGCTGTCCGGGAGTACGTCGACCGAGGCCGCCGACCTGCGAGCCACCTTGCAGATGCTGCTCGACACCAACCTGAACGTCGCCGAGACGGCCCGCCGGCTGCACTTCCACTACAACACCCTGCGCTACCGGATCACCAAGCTGGAGAAGATGGTCGGCCCGTTCACCACCGACCCGAACCTGCGGCTCGACCTCGCGCTGGCGCTGCGGATCGTGTCTATGAGGAGCATGTGACCCGACTTGTCAGCCCCTGTGACCCCTATAGCGGTCACAGGGGCTGACAAGTCGGCTGGCAAGAGTTCACAGTGCCGTCGCTGGTGATTCGGCACCTGTTTTCTCGCGCGGATGCTGCGGCCCGGCGGTGCGCTGGTGCACAGTGAGCGTGACTCATGGGTGACCTGAGTCACTAACGATGCACCGGCTCGAGAGTGCCTGTGCCGTGGGTAGGAGTCCTACATGTCTTTTGGGTGGAAAGTGGTCTACGGCGGCAAGACGCCGCCGCCGGGCAAGTCGGTGGCCCCGGATGAACGCCTGTCCTGGGGGAGGACCGCCGGTCTAGGAGCGCAGCACGTCGTCGCCATGTTCGGCGCGACGTTCGTCTTCCCGCTGATCATGGGCCTGAACGCCCAGCTCGCGATCATGATGAGCGGTATCGCGACCATCATCTTCCTGCTGATCGTCCAGGGGAAGGTGCCCAGCTACCTCGGCACCAGCGCCGCGTTCGTGGGTGGAGCGGCCGCGATCTACAGCCAGGGCGGCGACCCGGCCGACGTGACCGGCGCGGTGCTGGTCGCCGGCGTGGTGCTCGGTCTGGTCGGTGTGCTGATCCACTTCATGGGCACCGGGCCGCTGCACAAGCTGCTGCCCCCGGTGGTCACCGGAGCCGTCGTCATGCTGATCGGCTTCAACCTCGCCCCCGTGGTGGCCCGGGTCTACTGGCCCCAGGACCAGTGGGTCGCGTTGCTGACCATGGCCGCGGTGATCCTGATGGCCGTGGGCCTGCGTGGCTTCTTCGGCAGGATCGCGATCTTCCTGGGTCTGATCTTCGGCTACCTGATCTCCTGGGTCTTCGACTTCTTCGGCCCGATCACCTCCGTGCTGCCCGGGCAGAACCTGATCGGTCCCGACGGCGAGCCATGTGCCGCCGAGGGTCCCTACTGCGTGGCCACGCCCTTCGAGCACGACCGGGTGAGCTGGGCAGCGGTCAAGGCAGCGGACTGGATCGGTTTCCCGCCGCAGAGCGACTTCGCCAACGGCATCGTCGGCTGGCACGCCCCGACCTTCAGCTTCGCGTTCATCCTGCTGATGCTGCCGGCCGTGATCGCACTGGTCGCTGAGAACACCGGCCACGTCAAGGCGGTCGCGGAGATGACCGAGCGCGACCTCGACCCGGTGATGGGGCGGGCGATCGCCGCCGACGGCGTCGGCACCGTGATCGCCAGCTCGGTCGGCGGCTCGCCGACCACGACCTACGCCGAGAACATCGGCGTGATGGCGGCCACCCGCGTCTACTCCACCGCGGCCTACTACGTTGCGGCGGCCGTGGCGATCCTGTTTGGTCTGTGCCCGAAGTTCGGTGCCCTCGTCGCGGCCACCCCGGGTGGCGTCCTCGGCGGGATCACCGTCGTGCTCTACGGCATGATCGGACTGCTCGGCGCCAAGATCTGGAAGGAGAACCAGGTCGACTTCGCCAACCCGGTCAACCTCGTGCCGGTGTCCGCCGGAATCATCATCGCGATCGGTGACACCTCACTGCGGTTCACCGAGGACTTCACGCTGGGCGGGATCGCGCTCGGCACCATTGTCGTGATCGTGGCGTACCACCTGGCCAGGGCCGTGGCTCCTGCAGACCTCAAGGAGGAGGACGTCAACCTGATCGTGGTGGACCGTCCCGGGGTCCAGAAGGAGGACGCGCCCGGCTCCGGCGAGGGCACGCACAGGCACTGACCGCACCACCCAGAAAGCTCAGGTCCGAGAACTCGTGAAACCTTCCCCGTTCATCTACCACCGTCCCGCCAGCACCTCGGAAGCACTCGAGATGCTCGCCGACCTCGGTGATGCGGGGAAGGTCCTCGCGGGCGGCCAGAGCCTGGTGCCGTTGATGTCGATGAGGTTGGCCGCACCGGCCCACCTCGTCGACATCAACCACCTGCCGGAGCTCGACACCGTCGAGGTCACCTCCACCCACGTCCGGGTCGGAGCAATCGCCCGGCACTCCCGGGTCGAGAGGGACGCCGCGGCGTACGACGCCATCCCGCTGCTGCGTCAGGGCCTGGAGAACGTCGCACATCCGACCATCCGGAACCGCGGTACGACGGTCGGCAGCATCGTCCACGCCGACCCCGCAGCGGAGATGCCTGCGGTGCTCGCCCTGCTCGACGGCGTGGTCGAGCTCCGCTCGGCGAACGACCGCCGCGAGGTCGCCGCCACGGACTTCTTCGTCGGGCCGATGGAGTCGGCCACCCGGCCAGGAGAGCTCGCGGTCGCAGCAACCTTCCACCGACCCCCCGACGGCAGCGGATCGGCCTTTCTCGAGCTGGCCCGGCGGCACGGCGACTACGCGATGTGTGGGGTCGGCGCGGTGGTCGGCACCGACCCGGACGGCTCCGTCACCCACGCCCGGGTGGCCCTGATCAGCGTCGGCGACGGGCCGGTCCTGGTCGACGTCACCCCCGCAGTCACCGGCAACGGCGGCGGCTTCGACCGGGCGGCCCTGAACGACCTCATCGACCATGACATCGACCCGGAGGACGACATCCACGCCACCGCCGAGTACCGCCGTCACCTGGCCCACGTGCTCACCGCGAGGACGCTCGAGCAGGCCCGAGAGCGAGCGGTCACCGCCCGGCGCGCGGGGAGAGCCGCCTGATGGACACCGAGACCCTCGTCCACGTCGCGTTCACGGTCAACGGCACCCCGCACGAGCTGGAGGTCCCCGCGCGCCGGCTGCTCTCCGACGCCTTGCGCCACGACCTGAGGCTCACCGGCACCCACGTCGGCTGCGAGCACGGCGTGTGCGGTGCGTGCACCGTCCTCGTCGACGGCGCCCCCACCCGTTCCTGCCTGGTGTTCGCGGTCAGCCTTGAGGGCGCCGCGATCACCACCGTCGAAGGCTGCGGGAACCCCGACGGCGGGATGGGCCCGGTGCAGCAGGCGTTCCAGGACTGCCACGCGCTGCAGTGCGGCTTCTGCACCCCCGGCTTCATCACCACGATCGCCGCCTACCTCGAGGAGAACGAGGACCCGACCGAGGCCGAGGCCCGCGAGGCGATCTCCGGCAACCTCTGCCGGTGCACCGGCTACCAGAACATCGTCGCCGCCGTGCAACGCGCTGCCGAGCTCAGGGCAGGGCGGACCGGGGGACCGGGGGCGAACCGATGACGACCAAGCTTTTCGGGCAGCGGATCAAGCGCAGCGAGGACCCCCGGCTGGTCACCGGCAACGGCCGCTACCTCGACGACCTCGGCCACGACGCGCTCGAGGCCGCCTTCGTCCGCAGCCCGCATGCGCACGCCAGGATCACCGACATCGACGTCACCGCCGCGCTCGAGCTGGACGGCCTGGTCGCGATCTACACCTACGAGGACCTCCAGGCCGACGACGCCGCCCGGATGGCCGACCCGCTGCCGCTGCTGATCCCGCACCCGACGCTGACCCACGGCCGCACCCAGTACGCCCTGGCCAGGGACGAGGTGAACTACGTCGGCGAGGCGATCGTGATGGTGGTGGCCCGCAACCGCTACATCGCCGAGGACGCCGCCGGCCGGATCGTCGTCGACTACGACTACCTGCCCGCCGTGGTCGGCATCGAGACGGCCCGCGCCGCCGAGCACCTGGTGCACGCGGACGTGCCTGGGAACGTCGCAGCCACGATGGTGCAGGAGACCGGGGACGCGGACGCCGCGATCGACGCTGCCCCGCACGTGCTCGAGCTGGACCTGCAGATCGAGCGCAGCGCCTCGATGCCGATGGAGGGCAAAGGCGTCCTGGCCCGCTGGGACAGCGACGACCGCTCGCTGCTGGTGCACACCTCCACCCAGACCTCGACCAGCGTGCGCCAGGCGGTCGCGGCCAAGCTCGACCTGCCCGTGGACCGGGTCGAGGTGGTCACCCCCGACGTGGGCGGTGGCTTCGGGGTCAAGATCGTGCACCCCTGGCCCGAGGAGGTGCTGGTCCCGTGGGCCGCCGTACGCCTGGACCAGCCGGTGAAGTGGACCGAGGACCGGCGCGAGCACTTCGTCTCCAGCGCCCATGAGCGCGGGCAGCTCCACCACGTCCGGGTCGGCTACGACGACGACGGGAAGCTGCTCGGACTGTCGGTGAAGTTCTGGCACGACCACGGGGCCTACATCCCCTACGGGTTGATCGTGCCGATCATCACCTCCACCCAGCTCCTCGGGCCCT
>JAICRS010000237.1 GCA_025966335.1 Nocardioidaceae bacterium | reverse complement strand
GGCACCCAGGCATCGCCGACGGTCGGCTCGAGCTCCTCCAGGGTGGCCAGCAGGTCATGGGGCAGACCCTCCGCGCGCAGGCCGGAGGTCCCGTTGGCCAGGCACACCGCGCCGGTACGTCGTACCCGATCCACGAACAGTCCGGCGAGGAAACCGGGCATCGACCCCGAGTGGCCGACCAGCGTTCCCGAGCCTCCGGCGACCAGCCGCAGCCCGAGCCCGTAACCGGCACCGATCCCGCCCGCCAGCGAACCGGACTGCGGGATCGTCATCTCGTCGAGCACCGTTTTGGGCAGCACGTCGTTGTGGCCGGTGACCAGGAAGCCGGCGTACCGGGCCAGGTCCTCGACGGTGCTCCACACCTGACCGGCGGGCGCCATCGCCCCGGTGTCCTGGGCGGGTTCCGCGGTGAGCGTTCCCGCGAAGTGGTGGACGCTGTAGCCGGTCGCGGCCGGACTCTGCGGGAGGTAGCTGGTGCGGCGCATCCCCAGCGGCTGCAGGATGTGCCGCTCGACCGCCTCCCACCAGGTGCACGAACGGTTCCGGGCGACGACCTCGCCGAGCAGGGCGAACGCGACGTTCGTGTAGTGGTAGGTGTGCCCGGTCGCAAACGGCGCCTGACCTTCGTCGAGCGCGTCCGCCAGCTCCTCGAAGGTCCCACCGGGGCTGCGCTCCCACCACGAGCCGACCGGTTCCGAGTGCATTCCCGACGAGTGCGAGAGCAGCGTCCGGATCGTCCGGTCGCCGTAGTCGATGCCCGGCAGGTGCCTGCCGATCGGGTCACCCAGGTCGACGCGGCCCTCTTCCCGCAGCTGGAGGACCAGCACCGAGGTCATCGTCTTGGTGATCGAGCCGATCCGGTACTGCGTGTCCGCCGACGGCGCGTCGCCGCCGGTGCGGGAGCCCTGCCCGCCGCTCCAGACGAGCGCGCCGTCGCGGACCACACCCGCGACAAGGGAGGGCAGCCGGCCGTTCGCCTGGTCCGCGGCGAGCAGCACCTGGAGCCGGCGGGCGGTCAGGTCGGTGACCTGTTGGGTCACCGGGTCGCCTCCGCACCGGCGTCGGTGGACTCCGCGAACGCCTCGGGTGAGGGACAGGAGCAGACCAGGTTCCGGTCGCCGTAGGCCTGGTCGATCCGCGCCACCGGCGGCCAGTACTTGTCCGGGTCCGGCCCGGACGGGAACACCGCCTGGTCCCGGGTGTAGGCACGTTCCCAGTCACCGCCGAGGGCCCGCGACGTGTGCGGGGCCCCGCGCAGCGGCGAGTCCTCTGCCGTCCACTCCCCCGACGTGACCTGCGCGATCTCCGCCCTGATCGCGATCATCGCGTCGCAGAAGCGGTCCAGCTCGGCGAGGTCCTCGGACTCGGTCGGCTCCACCATCAGGGTGCCGGCCACCGGGAAGCTCATCGTCGGCGCGTGGAAGCCGTAGTCGATCAGCCGCTTCGCGACATCGTCGACGCTGACGCCGCTGGTCTTGCTGATCTCACGGAGATCGAGGATGCACTCGTGGGCGACCAGACCGCCATGTCCCTTGTAGAGCACGGGAAAGTGCTCACCGAGCCGCTTGGCGATGTAGTTGGCCGACAGGACGGCGACTGCGGTGGCCCGGGTGAGTCCCTCCGCCCCCATCATCCGCACGTACGCCCACGAGATCGGCAGTATCCCCGCGGATCCGTACGGCGCCGCGCTGATCGGCCCGATGCCGTCCCGCCGCGCCGGGTCGGGGTGCATCGGATGGCTGGGGAGGTACGGCGCCAGGTGTGCCCGCACCGCCACCGGCCCGACACCGGGCCCGCCTCCTCCGTGCGGGATGCAGAACGTCTTGTGCAGGTTGAGGTGGGACACGTCGCCGCCGAACTCACCCGGACGTGCGTAGCCCAACAAGGCGTTGAGGTTCGCCCCGTCGACGTAGACCTGGCCGCCGTGCTCGTGCACGATCCGGCAGAGCTCGGTGATCCCGTCCTCGTAGGCGCCGTGGGTCGAGGGGTAGGTGACCATGATCGCGGCGAGGTCGTCCCGGTGCTTGGCGCACTGGTCGGCGAGGTCGTCGAGGTCGACCGCACCGTTCGCAGCGGCCTTCACGACGACGACCCGCATCCCGGCCATCACCGCGGACGCGGCGTTGGTGCCGTGCGCCGACGACGGGATCAGGCAGATGTCGCGGCCGGGTTCGTCGTTGGCCACGTGGAAGGCGCGGATCGCCAGCAGACCGGCGAGCTCACCCTGCGAGCCGGCGTTGGGCTGGATGGAGACCCGGTCGTAGCCGGTGACCTCGGCCAGCCAGGACTCGAGCTCCCCGATCAAGTAGGCGTACCCCTCCGCGTCCTCCGCGGGCGCGAACGGGTGCAGGCCCGCGAAGCCGGGCAGGCTGATCGGCTCCATCTCCGTGGTCGCGTTGAGCTTCATCGTGCAGGAGCCGAGCGGGATCATCCCCCGGTCGAGCGCGTAGTCGCGCGCCGAGAGCCGCCGCAGGTAGCGCAGCATCGACGTCTCCGAGCGGTGGGTGTTGAACACCTCGTGGGTCAGGAACGGCGTGCTGCGGGCCAATCCCTCCGGGAAGCCCTCGCCGACCCGCGCGTCCACCGCGTCGAGGTCCGCTCCTCCGGAGCCCGACGGGACGCCGAACGCTCCCAGCACCGCTTCCAGGTGCGGACGACCGGTGGTCTCCGACGTGGAGACACCGACGTGGTCGGCGTCGACGAGCCGCAGGTGCACGCCCGCCTCACGGGCGGCGGCGACCACATCCTCGGCGCTGGCCGGGACCCGTGCGGTGACGGTGTCGAAGAACCGGTCGTGGACCACCTCCACCCCGGCGTCCTCGAGGGCCGCAGCCAGCACCCCGGCGTACCGGTGGGCGCGCCGCGCGATCGCGCGGAGTCCCTCCGGCCCGTGGTAGACGGCGTACATCGACGCGACCACCGCCAGCAGCACCTGTGCGGTGCAGATGTTCGAGGTGGCCTTGTCCCGGCGGATGTGCTGCTCCCGGGTCTGCAGGGCGAGCCGGTACGCCGGCCGTCCTTCCGCGTCGACCGAGACCCCGACCAGCCGGCCGGGCAGGTGCCGCTCGATCCCGTTGCGGACGGCCATGTAGCCGGCGTGCGGGCCGCCGTAGAACAAGGGGACACCGAACCGCTGCGACGATCCGACGACCACGTCGGCGCCCATCGAGCCGGGCGACTCCAGCAGGGTCAGCGCCAGGAGGTCGGCGGCGACCACGGCCATCGTGCCGCGCTCGTGCGCCGCGTCGATCAGCGGCCGAGGGTCCACGATCCGCCCGCTCGCGCCGGGGTACTGCACCAGGACGCCGCACAGGTCGCCCTCGGGCAGCCCCTCGGAGAGGTCGGCGACCTCGACGTCGATGCCCATCGCCCGGGCCCGGGTCTGCACCACGGCGATGGTCTGCGGCAGCGCGTCGGCGTCGACGATGAACCGGCCCACGGCGTTCCGGTTTGCGCGGCGTACCAGCGTCATCGCCTCGGCGGCCGCGGTGCCCTCGTCGAGCAGCGACGCGTTGGCCGTCGGCAGCCCGGTGAGGTCGCCCACCATGGTCTGGAAGTTCAGCAGGGCCTCGAGGCGGCCCTGGGAGATCTCCGGCTGGTACGGCGTGTAGGCGGTGTACCAGCTCGGGTCCTCGAGCACGTTGCGTCGTACGACGGCGGGGGTGATCGTGCCGGCGTACCCGAGGCCGATCATCGGCTCGAGCGGGTTGTTGCGCGCGGCGATCGCGCGCAGGTCACGGGCGGCCCGCTCCTCGGTGGCCGCGACCGGGAGATCCAGCTCCGCGGCGGACCGGATCCCGCCCGGGACGGCGGCGTCCATCAGCTCGGTCAGAGATCCGAAGCCGAGTGCCTCGAGCATCCGGGCCTGCTGCTCGGTGTCGGGTCCGATGTGGCGCTCGACGAACGCGCCGGCGGCGTCGAGCTGCGTCAGTGTGGGGTGGTCGGACATCAGAGGCTCCCGTGGAGGTGGTCACGGCGCGGCACCGTGGCTGGTTCGACTCGGTCGCCTCCCCCTCTGTCGGCCCACCGGGGTGGTCTTCCAGAGCTGCCTCGCCCGCACGGTCCTGGCGCCTGAGAGGTTCCGGGGAGGATTTGCCCCTTCGGCGCTCCGCACCGGTGGCCGCTGGCCACCCGCCGGAGACTCTCCCGTGCGTATTCGTGAGCGAGCCAAACCTACCAGCCGAACGACGACGGACGCGCCCGGTGCCGTGGGCACCGGACGCGTCCGTCTGTTGGTTCGTGCGGGTCAGCCCACCTGGCGGGCCTTCCGACGCGCCGCGAGCTCGTCGCTGGCGTGGTCCTCGTCGCGGGCGGCCTTCTCGCTGGGCAGCTCGGCGAGCGAGCCCTCGATCTCGCGCCAGACCCCGCCGATCGCGATCCCGAAAACGCCCTGACCGCCCTGGAGCAGGTCGATGACCTCGTCGTCGCTGGTGCACTCGTAGACGCTGGCGCCGTCGCTCATCAGCGTGACGCGGGTGAGGTCGTCGGTGCCCCGCTCACGCAGGTGGTGGACCGCGGTGCGGATCTGCTGGAGGGAGATG
>JAICRS010000131.1 GCA_025966335.1 Nocardioidaceae bacterium | reverse complement strand
TTATGTCGCTCCGAGCGTCAACAAGGCGCAGATGGAGCAGCGGATCATCAACCCCGACCTGAAGGACACCGACGTCGGGCGTCGTGACCTTCGTGCCGTCCCCGGTGAGATCACCGCAGAGGCCGCCTACACGTCCACGCTGGACTTCCCGACCGAGAGCATGTTCCTGGCCACCTACACCTTCGTCGACCCGGCAACCGCGGCGGTCGCCGCGTCCGCCGACCTCGGCGAGCGGTCGATGGCCTGGCAGGTCGAGGACGCGGACGCGAACCGTCAGGGGCTCACGATCGCGGAGTACGGCGAAGCCGGCGGTCCTGGCATGGGCGGCTGCCCGGCCGGTCCTGGGGACCAGGGTGCACCGACCCCCGGAACCGCGCAGGTCGTCCGCTCGGCAGACAAGACGTCGCTGTCGGTGAAGTGGGAGCCCGTCGCTGCACAGGCCGGTGCCGAGCCGGTCAGCGGCTACAGCATCATGGCGATCGGCAACACCGTCGGAGCCAACGGCCAGCAGGTCCAGCTGGGTACCCGTACGGACGCGAACGCCACCTCAACCACGATCAAGAACCTCGACCCGGCGGAGAACTACACCGTCGAGGTGCGCTCGATGGCGGGCCCGAAGATGAGCGAGGCCTTCTCGACGAGCGTTGCGGCACCGGTGCCGACCGACCCGACGCAGGTCGACACGACACAGCCGACGTTGACGGTCGACCCTGCGCCGGTGGCGGACAGCACCACCCCTGTGGAGGCCACGTCGGTGAGCGTGACGTCTGACGGCCAGGTCTACTACACGACCGGGACGGACCTGGTGATCTCCGGCGGTCTTCCCTCCGACGCCGCTAAGCCCTACACGGGTCCGATCGCCATCACGGAGCCGACCACGCTTCACATCGCGTCCTTCGACGATGCCGGCAACTACACGGTGACGGAGGGCATGTACGCGCCTCCGGCTCCGACCGGGGAACCGGCACCGGATCCGGTTCCACCGGCCGCTCCGACCGGTCTGACCGCGTCGGGTGGCCAGGGTTCGGCAACCCTGCGCTGGGACGCTGGTGACGCGAGCGTCACCGGTTACCAGGTGACGGTGTACGACGCCGGCGTCGCCCTCACGACGCAGCCCGCGGAGACGACCGCTCGGACCCAGACGGTCACCGATCTCACCGCCGGCAAGGAGTACGGCTTCACGGTGAAGGCGATGGCGGGAACGCTCGCCGGCGCTGAGTCCGCGATGGTCATGGCTACGCCGCAGGCGGTCACGGACACCGTCTCGATCGGCTCGGCACGCTGGAAGAGCGGCGAGTTCCGGGTCTCCGGCACCGGCTCGGTCCCGGGAGCGACGGTCACGCTTCACTACGTGAATGCCGACGGCAGCATCGGCGCCGCGATCCCGCGGGCCACCGCCACGGTCGTCGCCGCGGTCCCGCCCGAGGTCGGTGGCGACTGGAGCATCCGACTCCGCAACAATGCCGCCCCGGCAACCAACCCGGGCAGGATCATCGCGAAGTCCAGCAACGGCGGGCAGACCGCGCCGTTCACGGTCACCCGGGGGTGATGACCAAAGCCGACCAGACCCATCGGAAAGGGTCGAGCGGCCCGCCACGAGAGTGGCGGGCCGCTCGTCACGTCCGCGGTCCGTGCTCGTTCCAGCACTCCGCCACGAGCCGGACCGCCTCAGCCCTGCCCAGGCCGAGTCGGCGAGCCTGTCCGACGAACTCGGTTGCTGCCGCAGCCGCGCGGGTCGCGACGTCGGAGCGAGACCCGGTGATCGCGCTGTTCACGAAGGTGCCGCGGCGCCCGTGCGTGGTGATCACGCCATCGGCCTCCAGCTCCCTGTAGACCCGCGCGGCGGTGTTCGTGGCAAGCCCGACGTCCGCGGCGAGCTGCCTGACCGTGGGCAGCTTGGTCCCGGGTGGAAGCTCGCCGCTCGCCACCAGGCCGGCGATGTGTGCCCGGACCTGTTCGAACGGTGGAGTGCTCGACGACGTGTCGATCCGGATCTCATCCATGCGGTTCCTCCGTTCACAGAGCCATGTCGATGACGGTCATCCCCGCCGAGGCCGGCGGGTGGTCCATGGCGGCCAGCGCGGCCCCGGCGTCCTCGAGACCTATCACCTCACCGAGCAACAGGTCAGGCCGCAGCCTCTTGTCGGCGACCATCGCCAGCATGGTCGGGTAGTCGCGCGCGGCCATCCCGTGCGATCCGTAGATCTCCAGCTCCTTGGCCACCACCAGGTCCATCGGCAGCGGCGGGGTCGACGACGCCCCGAGCAGCAGCCCGACCTGGACATGTCGGCCGCGCGGGCGCAGTGAACCGACCGATGCCACGGCGGTCGCGGGTGACCCGAGCGCGTCGAGGGAGACGAGTGCACCGCCACCGGTCAGCCCGTGGATCGTCGCGACCGGATCATCCTCCTGCGCCGCGTCGACGAGCACCTCCGCGCCGAGGTCGCGGGCCCTGGCCAGGGCGGCGGGGGAGACGTCGACCGCGATCACCCGAGCACCGAGGGCCACCGCGATCATCACAGCGGACAGTCCGACGCCACCACACCCGTGCACCGCGACCCAGTCACCGGGCAGCACCCGGCCATGAGCGGTGAGTGCGCGGAAAGCGGTGGCGAACCGGCAACCGAGCGAGGCGGCGGTGACGAAGTCCACCGAGTCGGGAAGGCCGACCAGGTTCGTGTCGGCGGCGTGGATGGCGACCAGCTCGGCGAAGGAACCAGGACCGGTGAACCCCGGTTGCGTCTGGTCCGGACAGACCTGCGCGTTCCCGGCGGCGCAGAACTCGCACCTCCCGCAGCCGCAGACGAACGGGACCGTGACCCGGTCACCCGGCTTCCAGCCGGTGACTGCACTGCCGACCGTTACCACGACACCCGCGAACTCGTGACCTGGAACGTGCGGCAAGACGACCGGGTCGTGGCCCTTCCAGGCGTGCCAGTCCGACCGGCAGACCCCGGTTGCCCCGACCCGGACCAGAACGCCGTCATCGGGGCAGTCGGGTTCGGGTACGGCGGACAGGGTCGGAGTGGCGCCGTACTCCGCGTAGACCACCGCCTTCACCGGGCGGCTCCGCCGCGGCGGCCGATCGGGGTTCGCATGCGCACAGTGTGCCGGTTCAGCACGTGGGTGCTGAACTCTTTACCCGACGGCGTGAACCGGTCGGGCCGCCGGCTGCGACAGAGGGGTGTAAGCGCACATCCCGAAGGAGCTCTCGTGCCTCGCTGGTCCACCTCCCGACACCTGCCGGTCGTCACGGTCGTCGCCGCCCTCGGCCTGTTCGCGGCGTCCCCGGCCCTCGCCGGCGTGGACCGGGTCAGCTCCGCGGGCACGCTCGAGAGGTACTCGCCCGCCGTACCGCCGCACGCGACGGCACGTGTCGACGCTGTGTACGACTCGCACGGGGACTCGACGATCACCCTGTGGGTCAAGGGGCTACGGCCGAGCACCGAGTACGGCGCCCACGCCCATGTCAACGCATGTGGGCCGACCGCCGCGAAAGCCGGCCCCGACTTCCAGCTCGTCCCGAACCCCGACCCGGAGGCGCCGCACGACCCGGCCTTCGAGAACCCGGTCAACGAGGTCTGGCTGGACCTCAAGACGGACGAATCGGGCGACGGGGTCGCCACGACCACGATGCCGTGGCAGTTTTCGCCCGGACGGGGGGCCCGGTCGGTCATCATCCATGCAGAGCGCACGCACACCGGTCCGGACGGTCCGGCCGGCACCGCGGGCGCACGGCTGGCCTGCCTGACGGTGGCCTTCTGATGACCCTGACCGCGACGGAGCGACCGATGGAAGAGCACGTCACCGACGGTGATCTGCTGTCCGCGGTCGCCGACGGGAGTACGGCGGCCCTCGAGTCGCTGTACCGCCGGCACGCCTCCTGGCTCACGGTGCGACTCAGCCGCCGGTGCGCGGACCCGGCCATCGTCGACGAGGTCCTCCAGGACACCTTCGTCGCCGTGTGGAAGTCCGCCGGACGCTACACCGGCCAGGGCGAGCCCGCGGCCTGGATCTGGGGGATCGCGATCCGCCGGCTCGTGGACGCCTTCCGCCGGACACCGCCCGCGGCGTACCCGCTCTACGACCACGTGACCGACCTCAACCTGATCGAGTCCGCCGAGGACCGGGTGCTGCTCGGCGTGGAGCACGGCGACCTCGCCGGCGCACTCGGTCGCCTCTCACCTGAGCTCCGCGCCGTCGTCCAGGCCACCGTGCTCGACGGCCTGACCACACGTGAGGCGGGGCGACTGCTCGGTGTCCCGGCAGGGACGGTCAAGACCCGGATGATGCGCGCGCGAGCCGCACTGCGAAAGGAGCTCGCCCGATGAACGAGGAACCGATGAGCACCGAGTGGCACCTCGACGCCGAGCTGGCCGGCCGCTACGCCCAGGGTGGGGTCTCCACCGTGCTGGCCTCGTCGGTGGAGCAGCACCTGATCCGTTGCGCCGCCTGTCGAGCTCTGCTCACCCCGACCGTGCCGGCCGCTCGGCTGGACGCGGTGTGGGCGGAGGTGCTGGAGACCGTGGAGACGCCGCGCGCGACGCTGCTCGAGCGGTTGCTGCGCGGGGTCCGGGTCGACGAGGGCACCGCCCGGCTGGTCGCCGCCACCCCGTCCCTGCGTGGGGCGTGGATCCTCGGCGTGGTGGTCGTGCTCACCCTGGCGGTGCTCACGGCCCACGCCGACGGCAACGGCATCGCGCTGTTCCTCGCCCTGGCTCCGGTGCTGCCGATGGCCGGCGTGGCCTTCGCGTTCGGGCCGGCGGCCGACCCGACCCACGAGATCGCGGCGGCTGCGCCGTACTCCTCCCTGCACCTGCTCGCCGTGCGCACCGTGGTCGTGGTGGCGAGCACGCTGGTCCCGATCGGGCTCGCCGCACCCTTCCTGCCGGGCAACGCGTGGCTGTCGGTGGCCTGGCTGCTGCCGGCACTCGCCCTGACCGTCACCATGCTGGCCCTGGCCACCCGGGTCGCACCGCACCTCGCCGCGATCGGCCTGTCCGCACTGTGGCTGGCGGTGGTGATCCCCGGACTGGCGCACTCGCGCAACGCCCTGCTCGCCAGCGAGCTGCCGGTCCAGCTGGCCAGCCTGGCCGCGCTCACCGTCTCGGCCGGTGCGCTCCTCGTCCAGCGTCACGACCTTCCCGAGCTCTTCAGGAGAACCGCATGAACACCACGATCGACGCCCGCGGCCTGGTCAAGGCCTACGGCCGCCACCGGGCCCTCGACGGGCTCGACCTGACCAGCACCACCGGCGTGACCGGGCTTCTCGGCCCCAACGGTGCCGGAAAGACCACGCTTCTGCGTGTCCTTGCGACAGTGCTCGCCGCCGACTCCGGTGACCTGCGGATCCTCGGCAAGGACCCGCACGACCCGGAGGGCCGGCTGCACATCCGCCGCTCGCTGGGCTACCTGCCGCAGGACGCCGGCTTCCACCGCGGGTTCACTGCCTTCGAGGCGGTCGACTACGTGGCGGTGCTCAAGGAGCACACCGGCGCCCGGGCCCGGCATGACGAGGTACGCCGGGTGCTCGACCGGGTGGGACTGTCCGACGTCGCGAACAAGAAGGTGCGCGCCCTCTCGGGCGGGATGCGCCGCCGGCTCGGGCTCGCCCAGGCGCTGCTCGGAACACCGTCACTGCTGGTGCTCGACGAGCCGACCGCGGGCCTCGACCCGGAACAGCGGATGCGGTTCCGCGACCTGGTCTCCGAGGCCGGACACGGGAAGACCGTGGTGCTGTCGACCCACCAGACCGAGGACGTCGCCGCGGTGTGCTCCCACGTCGTCGTGGTCAAGAATGGCCGGGCACTGTTCGCCGGCACCCCGACCGAGCTCGCCGCGGTCGCCACCGGCCGGGTCTGGGTCGACACCGACCGGGACCCACGCGCCTACGCCGGCTGGCGGCTCGGCGCGGGCACCTACCACCACATCGGTGACCCGCCGGCCGGTGCCCAGCTGGTCGACCCGACGATCGAGGACGCCTACCTGCTGCTGCTCGGCCCGCAGGTCGACCTGGAAGGGCGTGAGGTGGCATGAGCGTCATCACCGCGCCACCGGTCCGCTCGCTCGTCCCGGCACTCGCCCGGCAAGAGGCCGGCCGCCTTCTTCGGCATCCGTTGGTCCTGTTCGGGTTCGGCCTCTGGGTCTGGAACGCCGGGCTGGCGATCGTCGACGACGGGGGACCGCGCGAGGCGTTCCAGACGGTCGACTCGATGCTGTCCTTCTTTCCGGGCATCTTCCTGATCCTGGCCGCGAACCTGGTCGCCACCCGTGACGGGAGGGCTGGTTCCCGCGAGCTCCTGACCCCCGCCCCGGGACGGCTCGAGGAACGGGTGAAGGCGCTGTTGCTCGCCTCGCTCGCCCCGACGCTGCTGGGCCTGGTGCTGGTCTCCGTGCTGCACGGCTACTTCCTGCTCGACGGCCGCTACGAGGTCGCCCCGACGTTCTGGCACCTGCTCCAGGGGCCGGTCACGCTGTTCGGTGCCTGCGCGCTCGGGATCATGCTGGCGGAATGGCTCCCCGCCCGTGGCACCGCCGTGATCGCGATGGTGGCGATGGTGCTCCTCAACGCGTGGCTGGGCGGCCTCGAGGACGGGATGCTGTTCGGGCCGTTGATGACCTGGCCGATCTGGGGTGTGCTCGCCGACGACTGGGCCGGACTGTTCCCCGGTGACGCGTGGGGACACGTGGTCTACCTGGTCGGCCTGTGCGGCATGGCGGCAACCGCTGCCCTGGTCCGCGCGAGCGACCGGCCGCGTCCGGTGGTCGTGGTCGGGCTGCTCACCGTGGTCGTCGCCGTGGCCGGCGGCTTGGCGCAGCTGCCGTGAACGGGGCGGTGCTTCGCGCGTCGTGGTTCGCGGTACGACGGGCAGGGTTGCTCGTGCCCGCGACGGCCGCCGTGGCTCTGGTGGCGGCGACGGCTCACGTGCAGGACGACGGGCACGCGGTCCAGGTCCTGCGGGGGGTGGGCGTCCTCCTGGCCTGTGCCTGGGTGGCGACGATGGACGACCCGTCGGGGGAGGTGGTTGCTGCTTCGCCCTACTCACGGCGGGTGCGCTCGCTGGTGCGCGCGACGGCCGGAGGGTTCGTCGTACTCCCGGTCTGGGTGCTCGCCGCGACGGTGGCCGAGGCGCGATTCGACCCGACGCCGGTCTGGGGGCTCAGCGTGGAGGCGCTCGCGATGGGGATCGGTGGCCTGGCGATCGGTGCAGGGCTCAGGGCCTGGACCGTGCACTACTCCGCGTCCTACCTCGGCGTGATCGGCGTGGTGGTGCTCGCGATCGGCGCCCACGCGCTGCCGCGGGAGTGGGCGATGGTGCAGGAACAGGTCTGGGGACCGCCCTGGGAGGCCGCGCAGATCCGGTGGCTGGCGCTGTTGCTGCTGGTCGTCGGGTTGCTGGCCGCGGCGCTGCGTGACCCGCTGGACCGGCCGCGGATCAGCGCCGAGGCAGCAACCGTCGCAACCGCAGCCAGCCGCGGACCAGGCTTCGCGGAATCGGCTGTGAGAGCCGGCTCATCGTCCTCGTGATCGCGGCGTTCCAGGCGGCGTCCGCGTAGGTCGGGTAGGCGTGCATGCTGCCGACGAGGTCCCGGGCACGCAACCCCTGACCGATGGCGAGCACCAGCTCGGCCAGCGACTCTCCGGCGCGTGGCCCGACGACGGTCGCGCCCATCACGCGGCCCCTCTTGTCGACCACCAGGCGCGTGAAGCCCTCGGGTCGGCTCTCGGTGATCGCCCGGTCCAGGCCGGCGTACCGCTCGGTGAGCACGGACAGGTCCTCGTCCTGCTCGGCGTCGGCGGTGCTGACGCCGACAGCGGCGACCTCCGGGTCGGTGAAGGTGACCCGGGGAATCACTTCCGTCTCGGCCCTGCGGCGCAGGCCGAGCAACGCGTTGGTGGCCGCGACGCTGCCGTGGACACCCGCCACATGGGTGAGCTGAGGATGGCCGGTCAGGTCACCGGCCGCGAACACCCGCGGGTTCGTGGTGCGCAGGTGCTCGTCGACCCGGACGAAGCCGTGATCGTCGATGTCAACGCCTGCGCGTTCCAGGCCCAGGTCGCTGGTGCGGGGGCGGCGACCAGCCGCGACCAGCAGCGCATCGTGCTCGATCACCTGCCCGTCGTCGAGGGTCAGCCGGTCGCGGGAGGCCGAGGTTGCGTGGGTGCCGGTCAGCACTCGGACGCCGTCGGCCTCCAGGGCATGGGTCACGACCAGGGACGCGGCCGGGTCCTCCC
>JAICRS010000246.1 GCA_025966335.1 Nocardioidaceae bacterium | reverse complement strand
AGCCGGCCCTCGAGCTGGTTGCGGGTGAAGTCGTCCGCGACCGCGATGATCGCGGTGTTCTCGTGCAGCGTGACCGGTCGGCTGGCCGCGAGCCAGGCTCGCTGGTTGGGAGGGAGGTCCTCGACGAGCTGGGTCCAGACCGTCGCGAGGCTGGGCCGGTCCGGTTGTCCTACGCCTTCCCCGTGCATCGAGTTCGTTGCGGCTGGTCCAGCTGTCTCGTCCACGCGGGTCTCCCCACTCCGTTCCACGCTTGTTGTCGTACGGCGGCCACCGGATCGTGTGATCCGACGGCGGGGCAGGACACCCAGATGCGGGACCGGCTCGCGGTCCACACCTTTGTCCACAGGTTGTGCATGTCGCCCCTGGTCTGTTAACGGCGGCGACCGAGAGCGACCGTCCAGCTCCTCGCTGACCTCTGTTTGACCAGGTCAGAGGCACATTCACCTTTTTCGGCACACGGTGCCGAGGGCCAGGTGAACGACGAGGGGACGCGACCGCGGGGAATCTCGGGGTGGCGATGACGCTAACAAGCACCGCCCCTGTGGATCAAGCGGTTGTCCACAGGGGATCCTAGGCAATGCCGGGGGCGTTGTGGGCGGTTTGCCAAGATCGTCCCGGCGTGGCACCTTGGCCACCTGCAGCCGACGTGCAACGGTGGTCGGTTCCGGTGAGTTCACGGGCCGAAGCGTGCCGGTTTGACCCCCGTCCCGCGCACCGCGTACCGTTGAGCGGTCGAACCGGTGTCGACCGGTGCCGCATGTCCACGGACAACGACCACGACTCGCTCTTCCGAGCGGGAAGCGGTGGTTCGCCGCGGGTGGGCGGTGCCAGCCGAAAGGCGGGGACCTCTGTGGTCGCTGTCGCCCAGACCCGGTCCGAGAACAGGTCTCGTCACACCCCCGACACCCGGAGAACAGACTCGTGAGCAAGCGTACGTTCCAGCCGAACAACCGTCGTCGTCACAAGACGCACGGTTTCCGTCTGCGGATGCGCACCCGCGCCGGCCGCGCCATCCTGGCGTCGCGTCGCCGCAAGGGCCGCAACCGCCTGGCCGCCTGACCGACGTCACTTCACCTCCGTTGACCACCTGGTCGCCTCGCGGTCACTCCCGCAGCACCACCCGCTGCGGTGCCCTGTGCTGACGCGGGACAACCGGCTCACCTCGAACCGGCTGTTCACGCAGGCGGTCCGCCGCGGGCGTCGAGCAGGCACCAGCACCCTCGTCGTGCATCTCGACGTCCCCTCGACCGTGGCTCCCGGTCCTGTCCGCCCGGCAGCCGTGGGGTTCATCGTCAGCAAGGCGGTCGGTCCGGCGGTGACTCGGAACCTGGTGAAGCGCCGACTTCGACACCTCGCCCGGGAGCGACTCAGGTCGCTGCCGGGCTGTGCTGTGCTCGTCGTCCGGGCCCTTCCCGCCTCCGCGGCGGCCACCTACGCGGACCTGGCCGCCGACTTCGACTCCGCGCTCGACCGGGCGTCCGGGCGAGCGACGCCTGCCGGGTCACGAGCATGAAGTACCTGCTGATCGGCGCCCTGCGTCTGTACCGGTTGCTGATCAGCCCGCTCTACGGTCAGGTCTGCCGCTACCACCCGTCCTGCTCCGCGTACGCGCTCGAGGCGGTCACCGTGCACGGCAGCATCCGAGGCAGCTGGTACGCCGTACGTCGGCTCGCGCGGTGTCACCCGTGGGCCGCGGGTGGTTATGACCCGGTGCCTCCGCGCCGCGGCTCGTCCGCGGCCCCACCTTCCGACAGCCAGTCCCATCAGACTCAAGGAGCCTGAGTGATCGACTTCTTCACCCAGATCGGCGGCTTCATCATGGCGCCGCTGTACTGGATCA
This sequence comes from Nocardioidaceae bacterium, assembly GCA_025966335.1. Lineage (GTDB taxonomy): Bacteria > Actinomycetota > Actinomycetes > Propionibacteriales > Nocardioidaceae > Nocardioides_C. The sequence goes on along the minus strand of JAICRS010000246.1, from coordinate 2,460 downwards.
CCTCCATCATCCTCACCGGGTTCCACTCGCTGTTCGGTGAGGTGTTCGGCCCCGAGTCGGGCTGGGCCTGGGCCCTGTCGATCGTCGGGCTGACCCTGGTCATCCGGGCCGCACTGATCCCGCTGTTCGTGAAGCAGATCAAGTCCAGCCGGAACATGCAGCTGCTGCAGCCGAAGGTCAAGGAGCTGCAGAAGAAGTACGGCCATGACCGCGAACGGCTGGCCCAGGAGACGATGGCGCTCTACAAGGAGACCGGGACCAACCCGTTCGCCTCCTGCCTGCCGATCCTGCTGCAGATGCCGATCTTCCTCGCGCTGTTCCGCCTCCTCGACCTGGCCGCGGACGGAGAGGTCCGCGGCGTGCTCACCGAGGCGCAGGCACGTCAGTTCGGCAGTGCCGAGCTGCTCGGGGCCCACCTCGCGGACACCTTCCTCAACTGGGGCGGCGACTGGAACGTCCGACTGCTCGCGGCGACGCTGGTGATCGCGATGACTGCGACGACCTTCCTGACCCAGCGTCAGCTGATGAGCAAGAACATGCCGGCCGACGCGATGACCGGCCCCTACGCGCAGCAGCAGAAGATGCTCCTCTACGTCCTGCCGCTGGTCTTCGCCGTCGGCGGTATCGCCTTCCCGATCGGCGTGCTGCTCTACTGGACCACCTCCAACCTGTGGACGATGGGTCAGCAGTTCTACGTGATCCGGAACAACCCGGCGCCGGGCACGCCCGCTGCCCAGGCCAAGCTCGACCGGGACGCGAAGAAGGGCAAAGGCCCGGCGACGGCGATCGAGGAGAAGACCGAGCCGGAGCCACCGAAGCCGACGCCGCCGCGCCAGCAGCCGAAGAAGCAGCCGCGCAGCAAGCGCAAGACGCAGAAGCCCCGGCCCAACCCGCAGGGCACCCCCGGAAACCCTGGCACGTCGCGTACCGACCCGTCGGCTGCCAACCCATCGACCGACGGCGACGGCCCGACCGATCCCGACAAGCCGAGCGCGTGAGACGTGCCCACGACGCTGAGATGCACAAGGAGTACCGAACGTGAGTGACCAGACGACGACCGGCGACGAGAACGAGACGCCGGAGACCGCCGACAGTGAGACCGCCCGCAGCGAGGCCAAGAGAAGCGAGGCCCCGGGAAGCGAGATGCCCGGGAACGAAGCCGCCGACTCCGCGAACGAGGGGTCCGGAATGAGCCGGATGGAACTTCTCGAGCAGGAAGGCGACATCGCGGCGGACTACCTCGAGGAGCTGCTCGACATCGCCGACCTCGACGGTGACCTGGACATGGACGTCGAGGGCGATCGCGCCGCCGTCTCCATCGTCGGCGCCGACCTGAGCCAGCTCGTCGGTCGGGACGGCGAGGTGCTCGAGGCACTCCAGGAGCTCAGCCGGCTCGCGGTGTACCGGGAGACCGGTGAACGCTCGAGGCTGATGCTCGACATCAGTGGGTACCGGGCGAAGAAGCGTACGGCGCTGGAGAAGCTCGCCGCGGAGATGGTGGCCGAGGTGAAGGAGAACGGTGAGCCGGTCGCGCTGGATCCCATGTCGCCGTTCGAGCGCAAGGTGGTGCACGACGCGGTGGCCGCGGCCGGACTGAAGTCCGAGTCCGAGGGCACCGAGCCCCGCCGGTACGTCGTGGTCCTCCCTGCATGAGCGTGGCGACCCGCTGGTGAATGACTCTGTTTCACGTGAAACACCCTCCGCGCCGGACGTCGCGCGGAGGGTGTTCTCGTCTCGGCTTGCGTTGGCGGAGCGCTACGTGGACCTGCTCGCGACCGACGGTGTGGTCCGGGGGCTGATCGGTCCCCGTGAGGTGCCACGGTTGTGGGAGCGCCACCTCGTGAACTGTGCGCTGCTCGGGAAGGCGATCCCGGAGGGCCTGGAGGTCTGCGACGTCGGGACCGGCGCCGGACTGCCGGGGCTGGTGCTGGCCCTGGACCGACCTGACCTGACCATCACGCTGGTCGAGCCGTTGCTGCGTCGCACCAAATTCCTCGACGAGGCGGTGGCTGCGCTCGGGCTCGACAACGTGGAGGTGGTTCGGGCTCGTGCGGAGGAGCTGCACGGACTCCGTGAGTTTTCCGTGGTGACCTCCCGCGCTGTCGCCCCGCTGGACCGGTTGCTGGCTTGGTCCATGCCGCTTGTGCGGCAGGGAGGGGCACTCGTCGCGATGAAGGGGTCGTCCGCGGCGGACGAGGTTCGGGCAGCGCGGAAGGCGCTCAGCCGGTTCGGGGCCGGGGACGTGACCGTGGCGACGTACGGCGATGAGCTGATTGATCCGCCCACCACAGTGGTCCGAGTGGAGGCTACTCGATCCTCCGGGCTAGGTTTGCCGGCGGACGCGAGACCACCTGCTGCAAGGCAGCGGTCTGCGCCCCGGAAGAAGAAGTCCACGTCGCGCAAGAAGGGTCGGTGACGGGTGCCCACGTCGGATCAGGCGACATCCACAGGTGTCGAGGT
>JAICRS010000112.1 GCA_025966335.1 Nocardioidaceae bacterium | reverse complement strand
GCATTCAGCCAGGACGGCTGGGGCTGCTTGCCGGCCACGATGACGTTCACGTAGTTCCTGCTCTTCAGGCAGTGGTCGACGGTCCACAGCAGGGTGTTGGTGTCCGGCGGCAGGTACACCCGGATCACCTCGGCCTTCTTGTTGACCACGTGGTCGATGAAGCCGGGGTCCTGGTGGCTGAACCCGTTGTGGTCCTGGCGCCACACGTGGGAGCTCAACAAGTAGTTCAGCGACGGCACCGGGCGCCGCCACTCCAGCTCCCGGGTCGTCTTGAGCCACTTCGCGTGCTGGTTGAACATCGAGTCGACGATGTGGATGAACGCCTCGTAGGAGGTGAACAGCCCGTGCCGGCCGGTGAGGTTGTAGCCCTCGAGCCAGCCCTGGCAGGTGTGCTCGGACAGGATCTCCATCACCCGACCGTCGGGGGTGAGATGGGTGTCGGTCGGGTACTGCGGCAGCGTCCAGACCTTGCCGGTCACGTCGTAGACGGCACCGAGCCGGTTCGACTCGACCTCGTCGGGGCCGAACAGCCGGATGTTCGTGGGGTTCGCCTTGATCACGTCACGCAGGTAGACGCCTGCGGCCCGGGTGGCCTCGTGGTTCTCGGCGCCGTGGTCCTTGACCTCGACGGCGTAGTCACGCGGGTCCGGGAGCACCAGCGGCCGGGTGACCAGACCTCCGTTGGTGTGCGGGTTGGAGCCCATCCGCCGTTGCCCGACGGGTGCCCACTCCAGGACCGCCGCGACCGGGGTGCCGTCGTCGTCGAAGAGCTCCTCGGGCCGGTAGGAACGCAGCCACTCCTCGAGCTGACGGCGGTGCTCGGGATTGTCGCGGACCTTGGACAGCGGCACCTGGTGAGAGCGCCAGGTGCCCTCGACCGGCAGTCCGTCCACCTCTTCGGGCCCGGTCCAGCCCTTGGGCGTGCGCATCACGATCATCGGCCACCGCACGGTTCCGTCGGCCGCGCCGGTGCCACCACGGGCCGCGGACTGGATCTCCTGGATCCGCGCCACGCAGGTGTCGATTGCCGCGGCCAGCTGCTGGTGCACGGCCTGCGGGTCGTCACCGGAGACCAGCAGCGGTTCCCAGCCGTAGCCGCGCAGCATCGAGTCGAGGTCGTCCTCCGGGATCCTCGCGAGCAGGGTCGGGTTCGCGATCTTGTAGCCGTTCAGGTGCAGGACCGGGAGCACCGCGCCGTCGGTGACCGGGTTGACGAACCGGCAACCGCTCCACGACGTGGCCAGCGCGCCGGTCTCCGCCTCGCCGTCGCCGACGACCGTGGTGACGATCAGGTCCGGGTTGTCGAAGGCGGCGCCGAAGGCGTGCGAGAGCGAGTAGCCGAGCTCCCCACCCTCGTGGATGGACCCCGGCACCTCGGGCGCCACGTGGCTGGGGATCCCACCGGGGAAGCTGAACTGCTTGAACAGCCGCTGCATCCCGGAGGCGTCCCTCGTGGTGCCCGGGTAGGTGTCGGTCCACGACCCCTCGAGCCAGGTCTGCGCGACCAGCGCGGGTCCGCCGTGGCCGGGGCCGGTCACGTAGATCATGTCCAGGTCGTGCTGCCGGATCACCCGGTTGCAGTGGGTGTAGACCAGGTTCAGCCCCGGGGTCGTACCCCAGTGCCCGAGCAGCCGCGGCTTGATGTGCTCCGGCTCGAGCGGGTCGCGCAGCAGCGGGTTGTCGAGGAGGTAGATCTGACCGACCGCCAGGTAGTTGGCGGCGCGCCAGTGCGCATCGGCCTGCGCGAGCTCATCGGACGAGAGCGGGCGGTCTTCGACAGTTCGCATGAGGCCTGCGTACCCCCTCCCGTGGCCGGCATGCGAGGAACGAGAGGATGGCGGGGTGAGTGAACAGCCAGGCCGGTACCAGCGATCCGCGCCGGGAATGATCGGTGCGATGGTGATCCTGCTCGCGGTCGTGGTCGGGTTCGTGCTGCTGCGCGACCTCAATCGCGCCGAGCCGGAGAGTCCGGTGCGGGCGATCGACTACCAGCGGACCGTCGACTTCGCCAGCGAGCAGGCCGACTTCGACATCCTCGCGCCGGAGTCCCTGCCGGCAGGCTGGAAGGCCACGACCGCCGGGTTCACACCGGATCCGGGGGACTGGCACCTCGGGGTGCTCACCGACCGCGGCAGGTATGTCGGCATCGAACAGTCGACCCGCTCGGTGCGGTCGATGCTGGAGACGTACGTCGACCCGTCCCCGGCTCGTGCGGGGGCCGTCACCATCGACGGTGCTCGCTGGCAGAAGTGGACCGACCCCGGCGGTGACATCGCCCTCGTCCGCACGCAGGGCGAGGTCACCACGCTGGTGGTCGGCACCGCGGAGCAGGACGTGCTCGTGGACTACATCGAGTCGCTGCGCTGACCGGGCGGTCCTTCAGCGCGTGCAGAACTTCTCAGCCACGTGGCACTGAATGTGCTCTACAGCTGCGTGATGGTTCGCCTCCGGTCGGTCCCGAACGGCTCTCCTCTGAGGCGCGGGACAGCCATGTGGGCAGACCGCGCGGGGGTTCGGTCAGAGGCCGAGCTTGCCGGTGATGTCGCCACCGGCTCCGCCGAGCAGGTCCTGGACGTTGATCCCGAGCTTGTCCAGCAGCCCGGCGTCCTTGTCGGTGTCGACCTGTTGCGGCAATTCCTGGCTGGCCTGGTCGGCCTTCGCGTCCTCGCCGCGGGACTTCAGGAGGTCGATGATCTGGCTCTTGTCGATCTGCATGGGTGCTCCCTTCGTTGCGGGTGTCCACTCGGGCGTACCCACTTCAGGTCGAGCTATCGGTCCGCGTCGCTCGCGCCGGCTGCGATCGCGGCATCCAGTCGTTTCTTGGCCCCGTCGAGCCAGCTCTGGCAGACCTGGGCGAGCTTCTCGCCACGCTCCCACAGGGCGAGGGAGTCCTCGAGGCTGGTTCCACCCGTCTCCAGCCGCCGGACGACGTCGATCAGCTCCTCGCGGGCCTCCTCGTAGCTGAGGTCCTGGTCGCCCGGCTGGATGTCATCGGACTGGTGCCGATCGGTCACTGCTCTTCCCCTTCGTCTCTTCCTGAGTTGTCAGGCGCTGCGTCCGCTCTGGCGCGCGCAGCGCCTGACAAGTCGGTGTCCGTCTTGTTCACGACCACATGGATGCGACCGTCGCTGACCCGCACCTGCAACTCCTGCTCGGGTATGACCTGTCCGGTGCTGGTGACCACGTGCCCGTCGTTGTCCTGGAGCACCGCGTAGCCGCGCTCGAGCGTGGCCAGCGGGGACAGGCCGCGGACCCGGGCGAGCTGGTGGGTCAGGTCGTTGTGGGCCCGGTCGAGCTGGTGGTGGAAACAGCGACGGGCGCGGGCACGCAGCTCGTCGACCTCCCCGGCGCGGGCGTCGAGGCCGCTGCCGGGATCGGCCAGGCTGGGTCGGGCCCGGATCGCCTCCAGCTGGTGCAGCTGCTGGGCGAGCCACCCGGTCATCACCCGGCGGCCTCGGTCGCGCAGGCCGGTGACCCGGTCGAGCTCCTCGGCGACGTCGGGCACCACCAGCTTCGCGGCATCGGTGGGTGTGGAGGCTCGCACGTCGGCGACCAGGTCGAGCAGCGGGGTGTCGGGCTCGTGGCCGATCGCGCTGACGACCGGCGTACGCGCCTGGTGGACCGCGCGGATCAGGCCCTCGTCGGAGAACGGCAGCAGGTCCTCGACCGCGCCGCCGCCGCGGGCGATCACGATCACGTCGACGTTTTCGTCCCGGTCCAGGGCGGCGAGTGCGTCCATCACCTCGCGGGCGGCGTTCGGCCCCTGCACGGCGGTGTTGAGGACCCGGAACTGCACTGCCGGCCAGCGCCGCCGGGCGTTCTCGAGCACGTCGCGCTCGGCAGCCGACTCGCGGCCGGTGATCAACCCGATCGTCTGCGGGAGGAACGGCAGCCGCCGCTTGAGCTCGCGGGCGAACAGCCCCTCGGCGGCGAGCAGCTGGCGGCGACGCTCGAGACGGGCGAGCAGCTCGCCGAGGCCCACCATCCGGATGTCGGTGGCGTAGAGGCTGAGCGTGCCGCGGTTGGCGTAGAAAGACGGCTTGGCGTGCACCACGACGCTGGCACCCTCGACCACCGGCGGGTTCAGCGAGTCGAACACCTGCCGGGAGCAGGTGACGGTGACCGAGATGTCGGCGACGGTGTCGCGCAGGGTCATGAACACGGTGTTCATCCCCTGGCGCCGACTGAGCTGGGCGATCTGCCCCTCGACCCACACCGGGCCCAGCCGGTCGATCCAGCCGGAGATCGCATTGGCGATCTGGCGGACGGGTGCCGGCGACTCGGGAGAGGTCTGAAGTGCCACGCAGGGAACCCTATGGCAGACCACCTACCATGGAGGCCATGAGCACTTCCGATCTGGGGATGCCCCCTGTCCTCGACCCGGCTGCCGCCGACTCGCGAAGCGTCCTGCTGGCCGCTCCGCGCGGCTACTGCGCCGGCGTGGACCGAGCGGTGATCACCGTCGAGAAGGCGCTGGACCTGTACGGCGCGCCGGTCTACGTCCGCAAGCAGATCGTGCACAACAAGCACGTGGTCTCGAACCTGGAGTCCCGCGGCGCGATCTTCGTGGAGGAGCTCGTCGAGGTCCCCGAGGGCGCCACCGTCGTGTTCTCCGCGCACGGTGTGTCGCCGGAGGTGCACCGACAGGCCCAGGAACGTGGCCTGAAGACCATCGACGCGACCTGTCCGCTGGTGACCAAGGTGCACCACGAGGCCAAGCGGTTCGCCGGCGACGACTACGACATCCTGCTGATCGGGCACGAAGGGCACGAGGAGGTGGAGGGGACCGCCGGCGAGGCGCCCGGACACATCCAGCTCGTGCAGAGCCCCGATGATGTCGCCCACATCGAGGTCCGTGACCCGTCGAGGGTGGCCTGGCTGTCCCAGACGACGCTGTCGGTCGACGAGACCCTGGAGACGGTGGCCGCGATCCGCGAGCGGTTCCCGCAGCTGCTCGACCCGCCCTCGGACGACATCTGTTACGCCACCCAGAACCGGCAGATGGCGATCAAGGAGATCTCCGCGAACGCCGACCTGGTGATCGTGGTCGGCTCCGGCAACAGCTCGAACTCGGTGCGGCTCGTCGAGGTCGCCCTCGAGGCCGGCGCGAAGGCTTCCTACCGGGTCGACGACGCCAGTGAGATCGACGAGGCCTGGCTCGACGGCGTGCAGACGGTCAGCGTGACCTCGGGCGCCTCCGTGCCGGAGGACCTGGTCCAGGGTGTGCTCAGCTACCTCGCTGAGCGCGGCTACCCCGATGCGCAGGCGGTGCACTCGGCGGAGGAGTCGCTGATCTTCGCGCTTCCGCCGGAGCTGCGTCGCGACATGCGCGCGGCCGAGAAGGCCAACGCCTGAGCCCCGGCGACTGCGGGATCAGACAACAGACTGCAGGGTCAGACAACAAAGGAGCATCTCAGGCACCAGGCGACTGAGATGCTCCTGAGTCGGGTGATGGGAGCTCCTCCCGACACCGGTGGCTCAGGACAGCGCGTGCGACCGGTTCTCCCGCCGGTCACCGCGGATCCGGCCGGCGTTGCGCATCGCCAGCTGCCGGAGCGCGAGGATGCCCAGCGTCAGCGCGTAGCCCGCGACCAGTGCACCGGCTCGGTGCGCGAGACCGGACACGACCGCCTGGATGAGTCCGTCGCCCGGTTCGGCCACGGACCCTGGTGCCAGCAGCGCGAGCACGGTCACCGTGGCGAACATCAGCAGCGGCGGGAGCACACCGACCGCGAAGAAGTCACGGGGACGCACCGCCAGCGCGGCCACGAGGCAGACGACGACGAAGCTCAGGTCGTAGAAGAGCGTGAGCCGACCGGACATCAACAGGTCGAGCGTGACCACCAGCACGGAGAATGCCACCGCAAGGGTGACCACCTGGCGTCCAGGTTGCCGGCCCTCTTCCCACAGCGTGCGCCCGTTGCTCACGGTCCCAAGTTATGGCCCGTTCAACGGCCGTGCACCGCGACGCGCCGCACGTGCTCCGAACCGCTGGCGGGTCCGCCGATCCGGGGGCGTGGTCAGTCCGCCGCGCGCAGCGACCGTTCGTGCGGGCCCGAAGCCGGCTCCTCGACCAGGAACGGCTCACGCTGCTCGGCGACCGCGTCCATCAGCTCGGCCGCGGTCAACGGGCGCGCCGACTCCGACACCGGCGCCGGTGACACGAGGTCCCGGTCGCTGACCTCGAGCTCGGCGAACCGGCGCGCCGAGACCAGCACCCGGGTCTCCAACGAGCCGACCGCCTTGTTGTAGCTGCCCACCGCCGACGTCAGCGAGCGGCCGAGCCTGTCGAGGTGGGAACCCATCGACGCGAGCCGGTCGTAGAGGTCGCGGCCCAACACGTGGATGTCGCGAGCCTTGTCGGCGAGCGCCTCCTGCGTCCACGCGTAGGCGACGGTGCGCAGCAGGGCGATCAGCGTTGTGGGCGTCGAGAGCACGACCTGCCGGGTGGCGGCGTACTCCAGCAGCGTCGGCTCGGACTCGAGGGCAGCGGACAGGAACGACTCGCCCGGGACGAAGAGCACCACGAACTCCGGGGTGGCCGGCAGCGACCGCCAGTAGCCCTTGGCGCTGAGCGCGTCGACATGGGCCCGGAGCTGGCGGGCGTGCCGGGCCAGGTGGGCGTCGCGTTCCTCGTCGGTGTCGGCGCCGGTCGCGTCGAGGAACGCGTCGAGCGGCACCTTGGCGTCCACGACGACGCTCTTGCCGCCGGCGAGGTTCACCACGAGGTCGGGCCGGAGCAGGCCGTCGTCGCTGCGGACGGATACCTGTTCGGCGAAGTCGCACCGGGCCACCAGGCCGGCGATCTCGACCGCGCGCCGCAGGTGCAGCTCGCCCCAGCGGCCACGGACCTGCGGCTTGCGCAGCGCGGTGGACAGCGCGGTGGTCTCCCGCCGCAGGGAGTCGGTGGAGTGGCGAACCTCGTCGACCTGCTGCTTGAGCTGGCTCTGCCAGGAGACCCGGTGCTGGTCGAGCTCGCGCATCTGGTCGTGCAACCGGTCGAGGCCGGCCTTCACGACGGCCTGGTCCGCGGCGCGGGACTCGATCTCGAGGCGTGAAGTCCGCTCCGTCGTGGTCACCGCGCGGGCGCGTGCCCAGAGCAGTCCGCCGGCCACGCCGAGCGCGACGCCGACCACCAGGACGAGAAGCAGCGAGAACACCGTGTTGAGCTCCATGTGCTCATGGTGACCGAGCGCGCCGACATTTCCTGGGACCTCCGCGGCCGCACCGACGTGCAACCTCCCCGGAACTCCTGGCTTCTCCGCGTCGACAGGGGAGGGCTGCACGTCCGAACGGCCGCTGCTCAGTCGGCGAGGTCTACGATCACGGGCGCGTGGTCACTGGCACCCTGGCCGGCCCGCTCGTCCCGGTCGATCATGGCACCGGTGACCCGTTTCTCGAGAGCCGGTGAACCGAGGATGAAGTCGATCCGCATCCCGCGGTTGCGCTCGAACCGCTGCCGGTAGTAGTCCCAGTAGGTGAACACGTCCGGTCCTGGCTGGTGCGGGCGGACGAGGTCGGCGTACCCGGCCCGCTCGATCGCGTGGAACGCGGCGCGCTCGGGTGGTGAGACGTGGGTGCTCGTGGTGAACCGGCTGATGTCGAAGACGTCCTCGTCCCGCGGCGCGATGTTCCAGTCGCCGGTGAGCGCGATCTGGGCCTCGGGTTCCTCGGCCAGCCAAGCCTGTGCGGTGGCGCGCAACGCGTCGAGCCATCGCAGCTTGTAGTCCAGGTGCGGGTCGCCGAGCGCGCGGCCGTTGGGTACGTAGAGCGACCAGACCTGTACCCCGGCGCAGGTGGCCGCGACCGCCCGGGCCTCGTCGGCGAGCGGCTCGCCCCACTGCGGCATGCCCTCGAACCCGAGGCGTACGTCGGACAGGCCGACCCGCGAGGCGACGGCCACCCCGTTCCACTGGTTGTAGCCGCAGGTCGCCACCTCGTAGCCGAGCGCCTCCAGCCCCATCAGCGGCCACTGGTCGTCGCGGGCCTTGGTCTCCTGGATCGCGAGCACGTCGATCTCGTGGCGCTGCAAGAACGCCTCCACCCTGCCGATGCGGGAGCGGATGGAGTTCACGTTCCAGGTCGCGATGCGCATGCGGCAACCTTAGGAGGTGCATCCGCCGCGGCCGCCGCGTCCGTCGTACGCCGATTCGTCGGTAGGCCGCCCGCCACGTAAAGTTGCCGCACGTGGCACTCACCATCGGAATCGTCGGGCTCCCCAACGCGGGCAAGTCCACGCTCTTCAACGCACTGACCAAGAACGACGTCCTCGCGGCGAACTACCCGTTCGCGACGATCGAGCCGAACGTCGGTGTGGTCGGTGTCCCCGACGCCCGGCTGGCCAAGCTCGCGGAGATCTTCGGGTCCGCCAAGCAGCTGCCGGCGACGGTGCAGTTCGTCGACATCGCCGGGATCGTCAAGGGTGCCTCCGAGGGGGAGGGGCTGGGCAACAAGTTCCTCTCGCACATCCGTGAGTCCGACGCGATCTGCCAGGTCACCCGGGTGTTCCGCGACGAGGACGTGACCCACGTCCACGGCGCCGTGAACCCGGCCAACGACATCTCCACGATCCAGACCGAGCTGATCCTGGCCGACCTGCAGACCGTCGACAAGGCGCTGCCCAGGCTGGAGAAGGAGGCGCGGCTGAAGAAGGAGAACGCCGCGATCCTCGAGGCGGTGAAGGAGGCCAAGGAGGCGTTGGAGTCGGGTACGCCGATCCTGGCCACCTCGATCGACAAGGCGCTGCTGCGCGAGCTCATGCTGATGACCGCGAAGCCCTACATCTACGTGTTCAACTGCGACAGTGACGAGCTCGCCGACGACTCGTTGAAGCAGAAGATGCAGGAGCTCGTCGCGCCGGCCGAGGCGATCTTCCTGGACGCGAAGTTCGAGGCGGAGCTGGTCGAGCTCGACGACGAGGACGAGGCGCGCGAGATGCTCGCCGAGATGGGCATCGACGAGCCGGGCCTCGACAACCTGGCCCGGGTCGGCTTCGACACCCTGGGCCTGCAGACCTACCTCACCGCCGGCCCCAAGGAGTCGCGCGCCTGGACGATCCGGCAGGGCGCCACCGCCCCGCAGGCCGCCGGCGTCATCCACACCGACTTCGAGAAGGGCTTCATCAAGGCCGAGGTCGTCTCCTTCGCGGATCTCGACGCCGCCGGCTCCATGGCCGAGGCCAAGGCCCAGGGCAAGGTCCGCCAGGAGGGCAAGGACTACGTCATGGTGGACGGCGACGTGGTGGAGTTCAAGTTTAACGTCTAACGTTATTGACGCATC
>JAICRS010000058.1 GCA_025966335.1 Nocardioidaceae bacterium | reverse complement strand
GTGGGCATCATGAAGCTGCTGGACCGGATCAACCGGACCGGCACGACGGTCATGATGGCCACCCACGACGCCGGCATCGTGGACCAGATGCGCAAGCGTGTCATCGAACTTTCCGGCGGACACATCGTGCGCGACCAGTCGCGCGGTGTGTACGGCTACCAGCACTGAGGAAGCCCCACTCATGCAGCTGACCTACGTCTTCTCCGAGCTCGGCAACGGGCTGAAGCGCAACGTGTCGATGACCATCGCGGTCATCGTCACGATCTTCGTCTCGCTGACCCTGGTCGGGATGGGACTGCTTCTCAACGCCCAGGCCGACAAGGCCGAGGAGTACTGGGGCAGCAAGCTCCAGATCACAGTGTTCCTGTGCAACCAGAACTCCACGACGGCCAACTGCGTCAACGGCGAGGTGACCAAGCCGCAGAAGGACCAGATCGAGGAGATCCTGAACACCCATCCGGAGGTGGCCAGCTGGCGCCTCCAGAGCAAGCAGGAGGCCTACGACAAGTGGCGCAGCGCCTACGTCTCCAACGACGAGACCGAGCGGCGCGTCTACGAGTCGATCAAGCCCTCCGACATGCAGGAGTCCTACTGGGTCCAGCTCAACGACCCGGAGCAGTTCGAGGGCATCAAGAGCGCCGTAGAGGGGCTCGAGGGTGTCAACACGGTCCGCGACCTGCGTGAGGTGCTCAAGCCGATCTACTTCTGGATGAACGTGATGAAGTGGGGCGCGATCGCGATCGCCGGCTTCCTCGTCTTCGCGGCCGTCCTGCAGGTCGGCAACACCATCCGCCTGGCCGCGTTCGCCCGTCGTCGGGAGATCGGGATCATGCGCCTGGTCGGGGCGTCCAGCCTCTACATCCAGCTGCCGTTCCTGATGGAGTCGCTGGTCGCTGCGCTGATCGGTGTCTCGCTGGCGGGGGCCGCGCTGGTGGCCTTCATGTACGTCGTGATCTACCAGACGCTCCGCCCAACCTCTAACATCGTCGCGTGGATCGACTGGGGGGACGGAATCTGGGCGATCGGCTGGATCGCCCTGATCGGACTCATGCTCACCCTGGTGCCTACGTTGGTAATGACGCGAAAGTACCTAAAAGTCTGAGTTAAGTCGGTTACCTTCGAAGCTGATCTCGCAACACACGACAGCTAAGGCAGACCGGTGGCTCGCTTCTTCCCCCGCGTACCCCGGCGCCGCGTGACAGCCGCCCTGGCGGCGAGCAGCCTGCTCCTGAGCTTCGCTGCTGTCCCGCTGGCGTCGGCCGACGACCTGCGCGACCGCAAGGACCGGGTCACCGGGGACATCAACGAGACCCTGAGCGACCTGGACCAGTCCAGCGCACAGCTGGTGGCGGCCAACAACGCGCTGATGGTCGCCCGCTCGCGGCTGGCCGCCGCCGAGCAGCAGCTCGCCAAGACCCGCGGGGAGCTGGCCGCCGCCGAGGCTCTCGACCGGCAGATGCAGGCTGCGCTCGACAAGGCGGTCCTGCGGCTGGAGGAGGCCCGCGTCGAGCTCGACGAGGGCCAGGCCCAGGTGGGCGAGCAGGAGGACGTGCTCGGCCAGCTCGCGGTGCAGAACTACCAGAGCGGTGACCCGAGCCTGCTCGGTCTGTCGATGGTGCTCACCAGCCAGGACCCGGCCGAGCTGACCGGGCAGCTGAACTCCGTCCAGAACGTGCTGGACAAGGAGGCGGTCACCCTGGACAAGCTGGCTGCCGCGGAGGTGCTGCTGACGGTCAAGGAGGAAGAGTTCGAGGCCGCCAAGGACGAGGTCGCCGAGCAGCGGGCCGCGGCGGCCGAGAACCTCGAGAAGAAGCAGGCGCTCGAGGCGCAGGCCGAGGACGCCGAGGAGCGGGTCGCCGACCTGGTCGAGATGCGCTCCACGGCCCACGACCTGGCCGTCGAGGCGCGCGAGGCAGACCTGGACCGGCTCCGGGGCCTGCAGCAGGAGCGCGACCGGATCGCCGAGATGCTGCGGCAGCGGGCCGAGGCAGCCCGGATCCGGGCCGCGGAGGCAGCCGCCGCCGCTGCAGCCGCCGAGGCCGCGACAGACCCGGGACGGATCAACTCGGACGGGTTCCTCGACTACCCGGTCGACAGCTACATCACCTCGTCGTACGGAATTCGGTTCCACCCGGTCTACCACCAGTGGGCGCTGCACGACGGGACCGACTTCGGGGCCGCCTGCGGCACGCCGATCCGCGCGGCGGCGGCGGGGAGGGTGATCGCGGTCTACTACAACGAGGGCTACGGCAACCGGGTGATCATCGACAACGGCTTCCACCGCGGCGTGGGGCTCGGCACGGCGTACAACCACCTGAGCGCCTACTCCACGTCCGTAGGGGAGCGGGTCCAGCGCGGAGAGATCATCGGGTACGTCGGCACCACTGGTTACTCCACCGGGTGCCACCTGCACTTCATGGTCTTCGAGAACGGCGCGGCCGTGAACCCGATGCACTGGCTCTAGATTCCTCGTTGCGCCGACCTGACACAATCGTGCCCATGGTCAAGGAGCAGGGGCGCAAGCTCGTCGCGCAGAACAAGAAAGCGCGGCACGACTACCACATCGAGGACACCTACGAGGCGGGTCTGGTCCTGACCGGCACCGAGGTGAAGTCGCTGCGCCAGGGCCGGGCGTCGCTGGTGGACGGCTTCGCTGAGGTCCACGAACGCGAGGTGTGGCTGCACGGCGTGCACATTCCCGAGTACACGCAGGGCACCTGGACCAACCACTCCGCGCGCCGCAAGCGCAAGCTGCTGCTGAACCGGCAGGAGATCGACCGGATCGAGTCGAGGGTCAACGAGCGCGGCCTGACGGTGGTGCCGCTGTCGCTGTACTTCAAGGACGGCCGAGCCAAGGTCGAGATCGCCTTGGCGAAGGGCAAGAAGACGTGGGACAAGCGGCAGGCGCTCGCCGAGCGGCAGGCCAACCGGGAGAAGGAGCAGGCGATCGGTCGCCGGCTGAAGGGCATGGAGTGAGCCTGAGCGACGCGTCGGTGCCTGGATGGGTCTCCCGGCTCGGCATTCCCGGCCTGTACGACGTGCACGTGCACTTCCTGCCGCCGCCGGTGATGACCCGGGTCTGGGAGCAGTTCGACACCGCCGGCCCGCTGATCGGCCGACCGTGGCCGATCACCTACCGCGGCTCGGACTCCGAACGGGTGGAGCAGCTCCGTGCCCTGGGCGTGCGCCGATTCTCGGCCCTTCCCTACGCGCACCGTCCCGGCATCGCGGAGTACCTCAACGAGTGGGCGGCCCAGCTCGCGGCCGACGTCCCCGAGTGCCTGTCCTCGGCGACGTTCTACCCGGAGCCGGACGCAGCGGCCTACGTGGCGGCGCGCATCGAGCAGGGCACCGAGATCTTCAAGGTGCACGTGCAGGTCGGTGACTTCGACGTCCGCGACCCGCTGCTGGACAAGGTGTGGGGACTGCTCGCCGACGCCGGAACGCCGATCGTGCTGCACGCGGGCTCGGGGCCGGTCCCCAACGCCCACACCGGGCCGACGCCGGTCCGCGACGTCCTCCGCCGGCACCCGCGGCTGACCGTCGTGATCGCGCACATGGGGGCGCCGGAGTACGCCGAGTTCCTCGACCTGGCCGAGTCCTTCGAGCGGGTCCACGTCGACACCACGATGGCGTTCACCGACTTCTTCGAGGACATGGCGGCCTACCCGCGGGAGCTGCTGCCGCGGTTGTCCGACCTGGAGGAGAAGGTGCTTCTCGGCTCGGACTTCCCGAACATCCCCTACCCTTACGCGCACCAGCTCGAGGCCCTCGAGCGGCTGGGCCTCGGCGACCAGTGGCTGCGCAGGGTCTGCTGGGACAACGCTCACGCGCTCATCGGTTGACGTAAACCGCTGAGGGGTCGTGTCGCTCGGGAATATCGACTGCGGGCCGTCCGTTGTGGCGGGTACAGTAGCAACAGATTGACAACTCAAGAGGGGCTGATCGGTTTCGACTTGGGACGCTAGTTCCAGGGGAAGCGGGTCGAGGATCCAAGGTCATCTCGTTAACGATCCTTGGAAACCAATAACTGCCGATTCCAAGCGCAGTTCGTTCGCTCTCGCCGCCTGACGGCGACTAGCGACGGGTCAGACTGAGGGCGCCTCCGCCTCAGATCCTGGCCTCATCTAGGAGGCTCGCTGGTGAGTCCTGGCCACAGGGGCTCACCGGGACATTTTTGTGGCTGAGTCTGTCGGCGACGTGTTCGTGCGAGCGCCGGGACTGAGAAGACGACCACCACGAACTGCACCCGGAGAAGCCCTGGTTCGGTGCCGAAGGACGCGGGTTCGATTCCCGCCAGCTCCACAAAAACGCCGGGCCGCGGTGGCGCAAGCCGCCAAGGCGCAGCCCTCTTGAAGCAGAGCCGCACCGACTCCCGTCGGTGCGGCTCTGTTGCGTTGCACAGCGATGGCTTAGACACGTTCTCGTCGTCCGAGGTGGTTGGTCCCTTTCGCGAGGCACGTCTGTTGACGCGTCGGAGACAATGAGAACGCTCCAGGAGATCGTGGAGCCGCCCGGGCGGCTCAGGGAGACCGTGTGAACCTCCAGACCAGGAACTGGCTGCTCTTGATCGCAGCGGGGTCGCTGCTCGTGGTCTCGGTGCTGATCGGAGGAGTCCTCAGCGTCGTCGGCTTCCAAGCGGCCAACCTGGCCAACGGCGGTGCCGACGGTGAGAGGCCGGGCGAGTCTCCGAGCCTTCCCGTTGCTTCACCGTCCGCGGTTCGGGAGGCACCCGAGGCCCCGCGCTCGGGGAGGTTGGCGGAGGCTGCAAGCCCACCGGAGCCGCGGGAGCAACGCGCACGCGCTGAACGGAAGGTGAAGCCCGGCGGAACCGCGGCGACCTCGAAGGGAACGCGGCTCACCCTGACCGCAAGTCCGCGTCGAGCCGGGAGCTTCGAGCGCATCGATCTCGAGGGCCGCTATCCGGGTGGCAACGGTGCGACCGTGCAGGTGCAACGGCAGGAGGGTCGCTGGACCGACTTCCCGGTATCCACGGCCGTTCGAGACGGCACGTTCTCCACCTTTGTCCAGTCCGGACATCGCGGCGTCAACAGGTTCCGGGTCGTCGACAGCTCCACGGGACGCCGATCGAACACCGTGTCGGTGCTGGTCGCCCGGTGACGTGCGTGTGACGTAGCCCTCGCCCCGGAGACACGCGAAACTGGTCGGAGGGCCACGGTCGGAGCCGTAGAATTCTGGACAGATCAGGTCACGTGTCCCGGCAGACAAGCAAGACGGCGGACCGAAGTCGCACCCCTACCCCTTCTCGTCGAATTGCGCATGCCCATGTCTGTCGAGCTCCTGGTCGGCTCCGCCGCCTCGATCCTTTCGTTGTACGCGACCGTCCCGCAGGTGCTCCGCGCCGCTCGGACCCGGTCGGCCGAGGGGGTGTCCTGGAACTCCCTCATGCTCAGCCTGGCCACCTTCACGCTGTGGGTGGTGTACGCCGTTGCCATCGCCGACAAGATCCAGCTGGTGAACAACACCATCGCCCTGGTGCTGCTGGCGGCTCTCGCGGTCGTCGTGCTCCGGGCCGGGGTGACGCGGACCTACTGGACGGCGGTCGCGGCGGTGTTCGTGACCGCGGCGGCGTCCATCCTGCTGCTCGACCACACCAACTCGTTCACGCTCGCGATGGTGGGCACGACGATCAGCTCCCTGCGGATGGTCCCGCAGACCCGGCTCGCCCTGTCCGGAGCGCCGTTGTGGGGCCTGTGCCCCTGGTCGACGTTGCTGGCCTGGCTGGGCATGGCGGCATGGCTGTCCTACGCCGTTCTGGTGGGGGACCACGCCCTCACGATCTGCAGCGCGATCGCGATCGTGATGCAGTCCGCGATCGTCGCCCACCGGCTGCCCCTGCGCCGTACGCTCGCCTCGCTCGCCGGCGGCCGGCTCGGACGCCCCGTGGCCCATCTCGTGGCTCCCGTGTCGGCCCGGTTCCCGCACCAGGACAGCTACAAGCTCGCCGCCTGAGGTCGCCGGCCCGTCAAGTAGTCAGCACTCGTCATTGCCACGGTGAGGCGCCGACGCGCAGACTGACGAGAGGCCCGTCCGAGCCCGGCGGAGGTGCATCGTGGTGGACGACCCGGCACGCGATCCGGTCGAGACCGCGGCCTTCGCCCACCTCCGTCGCGATCTCGTCGACGCCACCGAGCAGAGCGCCGCCACAAACGAGATCCTGCTCGCGCTCGGACGCGCCGGCGCGGACCCCAGCGCCGTCCTGGACACCATCGTGGAGCGGGCCGCGAGCCTCTGCCGGGCACAGGCGTCACTGCTCTACCTGGTCGACGGGGACCTGTTCCGCGTCTCACGGACCTCCGGAGACTTACCGGCCGACATGATCGAGGCGATGGCGTCACACCCCCTGGCCGTCACCCGAACGTCGCTCATCGGACGCGTTGCGCTCGACCGGCGCACCCAGCAGATCGCCGACGTGCTGAGCGACCCCGACTACGGGCGGCGCGACCTGCAGCGGATCGCCGGCTACCGGACCCTGATGTCGGCGCCGATGCTGATCGGGGACGAGGTCGTCGGCGTGCTGTCGGTGTGGCGCACCCAGGTCGAGCCGTTCGAGCCCCGGGCCATGGAGCTGCTCGGCGTCTTCGCGGCGCAGGCGGCGATCGCGCTCCGCCACGTGCAGCTCGTCGGCGCGCTCGAGTCACGCAGCGCGGAGCTGGCGAGCAAGGTCGACCAGCTCGAGGCGCTGCGCGAGGTCGGCGAGGCGGTCAGCTCGACGCTGGACCTGGACGAGGTGCTCAGCACCATCGTCACCAACGCCGTACGGCTCACCGGGACCGACGGCGGCTCGATCATGGAGTACGTCGAGGCCGACGACAGCTTCTCGGTGCGCGCCGCCTACGGCAGCAGCGACGAGATGCTCGCCCGTCTGCGCGCAGTCCGCATCGGCCGGGAGTCGACGCTGGTCGGTCGGGCGGCGCTCGACCGGCGGCCCCTCGAGGTCGCCGAGCTCGGCGCATCCCCGCTGGACCCGCACCTGCGGATCCTGTACGACGACGGGTGGCGCTCGGTCCTCGCGGTCCCGATGCTGCGGCAGGACCGGATGGTGGGGGCACTCGTGATCCGCCGCCGGACCACCGGGGGTTTCTCCGAGGAGACGCTGGAGCTGCTCGAGACGTTCGCCAGCCAGTCGGCGCTGGCGATCCTCAACGCCCGGCTGTTCCGGGAGCTTGAGCTGAAGTCGACCGAGCTGGAGATCGTCAGCCGGCACAAGTCGGAGTTCCTCGCCAGCATGTCGCACGAGCTGCGCACCCCGTTGAACGCGGTGATCGGGTTCTCCGAGGTGCTGCTCGAGAAGATGTTCGGGGAGCTGAACGACCGCCAGGAGGAGTACCTCCGCGACATCTGGGGTTCCGGCAAGCACCTGCTCGAGCTGCTGAACGAGATCCTCGACCTGTCCAAGGTCGAGGCCGGAGCGATGGAGCTCGAGAGCTCGACGTTCTCGGTCCCGGCGGTGATCGAGTACACGCTGTCCCTGGTGCGCGCCCGGGCCGCTGCCCACTCGATCGCGCTGGAGCTCGCCGTCGACGACCGGGTCGACGTGATCCACGCCGACGAGCTGCGCTTCAAGCAGGTGATGCTGAACCTGCTCACGAACGCGGTGAAGTTCACTCCAGACGGCGGCACGGTGTCGGTGCGTGCGGAGATGGCGGGGGACGAGCTGCGGGTCGAGGTGACCGACAACGGCATCGGGATCCCGGCGGCGGACCGGGAGCGGATCTTCGAGTCGTTCCAGCAGGGCAGACGCGGCGCCTCGCAAGAGGAGGGGACCGGTCTCGGGCTGACCCTCACCCGACGGATCGTCGAGCTGTTCGGTGGCCGGATGTGGCTCGACTCCGAGGTCGGCTCGGGGAGCACGTTCGGGTTCGCGATGCCGACCGGGTCGACCGCGGGTGCGAACGCGAGCTGTCCAGCCCCGTCGGGTACGACGTGCGTGGTGCTCGTGGACGACGACCGGGCCTCACTCGACCTGCTGGCCGCCTACCTGGACGGGTCCGGCCTCGAGGTGACCCGGACCCGGGACGGTCGTGAGGGGCTGGCGGCGATCCGACGGATCCGGCCGGCCGTCGCGATCCTCGACATCCGGCTGCCCGGGATCAGCGGCTGGGACGTGCTCGCCGAGCTGAAGGCGGACCCGGTGACCGCCCGGATCCCCGTCGTGGTGGTCTCGATCGTCGACGAGCGCGCCCGCGGGCTGGCGATGGGAGCGGCCGAGTACCTCACCAAGCCGGTGGCTCGCGACGCCGTGGTCGCCGCACTGGCCCGGGTCGGCGTACTGCCTGCGCCGGTTCCTGCCGACCGCACGGAGGTGGAGGCGTGATGGGACCGAGGATCCTGGTCGTCGAGGACAACGCCAAGAACATGAAGCTGGTGCGCGACGTGCTCGAGTACGCCGGCTACGAGGTGATCGAGGCGACCACCGGGGAGGAAGGCGTCGCCCGCGCGGCGGACAGCGCCCCCGACCTGGTGCTCATGGACCTGCAGCTGCCCGGCATCGACGGGGCGGAGGCGCTGCGACGGCTGCGAACGGTCGACCACCGGCCGGTGCCCGTGGTCGCCGTCACCGCGTTCGCGATGAAGGAGGACCGGGACCGGGCGCTGGCGGCCGGCTTCGACGGCTATCTCGAGAAGCCGATCAGTGTGCGCGCCCTCCCCGAGCAGGTCGGCGGGTTCCTGGCAGCCGGCGACGGTGCGCGATGAGCCCGGACGCGACGATCCTGGTCGTCGACGACCAGCCGGCGAACACCCGGTTGCTGGACGCGGTCCTGGCGCCCCGCGGCTACCGGGTGGTGACGGCCGGCTCGGGCGAGGAGGCGCTGAAGGCCCTGGCCGACGGTGACATCGACCTGGTGCTGCTCGACATCCTGATGCCGGGCATGGACGGCTACGAGGTGTGCCGCCGGATCCGCGCGGACCCGGCGACCGCGTTCCTGCCGGTGGTGATGATCACCGCCAGCGGCGACCAGGAGAAGCTGCACGCGATCGAGGCGGGGGCGGACGACTTCGTCACCAAGCCGTTCAACCAGGGGGAGCTGCTGGCCCGGGTCGCGTCACTGGCCAGGGTGAAGCAGTACCACGACACGGTGCTCCGGCAGTCCGAGGAGCTCGCGGCGTGGAACTCCGAGCTCGAGCAGCGGGTCGCGGCCCAGGTCGAGGAGCTGCAGCGCATCGGACGACTGCGCAGGTTCCTCTCCCCGCAGCTCGCAGACCTGGTGGTCAGCTCCGGCGACGAGTCGTTCCTGGAGAGCCATCGGCGCGAGATCGTGGTGGTGTTCTGCGACCTGCGCGACTTCACACCGTTCGCCGAGTCCAGCGAGCCGGAGGAGGTGATGGGGGTCCTGGGCGAGTACCACCGCGCCCTCGGCGACCTGGTCTTCCGCTTCGAAGGCACCCTGGAGCGGTTCACCGGCGACGGGCTGATGGTGTTCTTCAACGACCCGTTGCCGTGCGTGGACCCGGCGGTGCGCGCGGTGCGGATGGCGGTGGCGATGCGGGCCCGGGTCCGGGAGCTGGCCGAGTCGTGGACCCGGCGCGGGCACGAGCTCGGCTTCGGTGTCGGAGTCGCCCAGGGGTACGCGACCCTCGGCCGGATCGGCTTCGAGGGGCGCTACGACTACGCCGCGATCGGCAGCGTCACCAATGTGGCCGCCCGGCTGTGCTCCGAGGCGCGTCCGTGGCAGATCCTGGTCTCGCAGCGGGTCTACTCGGCCGTGGAGGAGATCGCGGTCGGTGACCGGGTGGGCGACCTCGACCTGAAGGGCTTCAGCCGACCGGTCCGTGCCTACGACATCAGGGGCCTCGACGAGGCACGGCTGCCGTCATGACCGGGATGCTCGAGGGGGACGTCACCCTGGGGCCGGAGACGCTGTCGCAGCTCACCGAGAGCGACCGGTACGCGCGCTTCGACCGGTTGCAGCACCGGATGGCCGGGGTATGGGACTCGATGCGGCTCAACCATCACGACGAGTCGGTGGTGGTGGTGCCGTCGGTCACCCTGGACCGGGCGGTGCCGAACCCCGGCAGCCTCACCCAGGCCTACGAGGAGCGGTTCCTGTTCCTCCTCCTGCTGCTCCGCCAGCCGCGGCTCCGGATGATCTACGTGACCTCGATGCCGGTGGCCCCGACGATCATCGAGTACTACCTCGCCCTGCTTCCCGGCGTCATCCCCAGCCACGCACGGGCACGGCTGTCCCTGATCTCCGTCGACGACTCTTCCCCGCGTTCGCTCAGCGAGAAGCTGCTCGATCGGCCGCGGCTGCTCGCCCGCATCGGGGGGCAGATCCCGAACCCGCAACGGTGCCACCTGATCCCGTACAACACGACGGAGCTCGAGCGTGATGTCGCGCTGTGCCTGGGGATCCCGATGTACGGCGCCGACCCGCGGCTGTCCGAGCTCGGCTCCAAGACCGGCTGCCGACGGCTCTTCGCCGAGGTGGGCATTCCCTACCCGCTCGGTCACGAGGACCTGCGCGGGGTCGAGGACGTGGTCGCCGCGATCGGTCAGATCAGAGGTGTACGCCGGACGGTGTCCGAGGTGATCGTCAAGCTCAACGAGGGCGTCTCCGGGGCCGGCAACGCGCTGGTGGACCTGCGCGGGCTGCCTGATCCCGGCTCGAGCGGCGAACGGGAGGAGACCCGGCGGCGAGTGCTCGCGATGCAGCTGGAGTCGCTGACCACACCGCTCGACGCCTATCTCGTCAAGCTGGCCGAGGGCGGTGGGATCGTCGAGGAACGCATCACCGGTGAGGAGCTGCGCAGCCCCAGTGTCCAGCTCCGGGTGACACCCGACCGGCGCGTCGAGCTCCTCTCCACCCATGACCAGCTGCTCGGCGGTACCAGCGGGCAGAGCTACCTCGGCTGCGTGTTCCCGGCCGACCCCGACTACTCCCGCCAGATCAGCGGGCATGCACTCACGATCGCCGAGCACCTCGCCGGACTCGGGGTGCTCGGCCGCTTCGCCGTCGACTTCGTCGTCGTCCGTTCCCGCGACGGCACGTGGTCGTCGTACGCGATCGAGCTGAACCTGCGCAAAGGCGGGACCACGCACCCGTTCCTGACCCTGCAGTTCCTCACCGACGGCCTCTACCACGCGGACTCCGGCCTGTTCGTGACGGCGACCGGGCAGGAGAAGCACCTGGTCGCGACCGACCACCTCGAGTCGCCGGAGCTCCGTGCGCTCAGCATCGCCGACCTCTTCGACGTCGTCGCCAGGCACGGCCTGCACTTCGACCAGTCCCGGCAGCGCGGTGTGGTGTTCCACATGATCAGCAGCCTCACGGAGCACGGCCGGGTGGGGCTCACCGCCGTCGGGGACAGTGCGGCGCAGGCGGAGGCGACGTACGAGCGCGCGCAGCGGACCGTGCTCGACGAGGCGGCCGCAGCGCTGCGGGAGAGCCCGCTCCCGGCGACCGGCTGAGGCTACCCTCGGACCGTGCCACCCGACTGCTTGTTCTGCGCGATCGCCGACGGTGACAAGCCAGGCCACCTGGTGCTCCGGACGCCGGACGTCGCGGCGTTCCTCGACGCCCGACCGGTGTTCAAGGGCCACACCCTGGTGGTGCCTCGCCGGCACGTGGTGACGTTGCCGGAGCTGCCGGCCGACCTGCGTTCACCGTTCCTGGAGGCGGGGCAGTGGCTCGCCTCCGCGATGGTCGACGGCCTCGGCGCGCAGGGGTCGTTCGTGGCGATGAACAACGTGGTCAGCCAGAGCGTGGCGCACCTGCACCTGCACGTGGTGCCCCGCACGAAGGGCGACGGGCTGCGCGGGTTCTTCTGGCCCCGGACGAAGTACGACGCACCGGCGGAGGCGGCCGAGTACGCCGAGCGGCTGCGCTCGTCCCTGCCGCCGGAGGCCGTCGACGGGTTCGCCGGCTGAACCGTCATGGCACCCGCGAGGTCGGGTACCACCCGGCCGGACGAGCGCCATGGCCTGGCGGTGCTGGGCTGAGCCTGGCTCAGACCCGGGCCTGCTCGCGGGCGTGCTGGGGGAGGTGGACCGGCCGTCCCCGGACGTGGTTGCCGGTGGCGATCGCGCCGACCCACATCCCGGCCGCGCCGAGCAGCGCACCGCCCAGTGCGTCACCCGCGTAGTGCCAACCGAGGTAGACCGTCGACACGACGGTCAGCGCGAGGAACGTCCACAGCGCGCCGCGCACCCGTGGGGGCAGCTCCAACAGATGGGCGACCAGGCAGGCGGTGACCATGATGCCCACGTGCAGCGACGCGAAGGCCGCGATCGTCTGCACGGCATCGGTGGCTGCCGGATCGGCGAGCACCTCCTGCCGGTCCCCGATCATGATCACCTGCAGGTCGGTGACGTAGGTGTGCGCCAGGCCGTCGAACTGCTCCGGGCGGGCGTAGATCGGCCCGACCGTCGGCAGCAGGTAGTACGTCGCCACGCCGAGCACCCAGTCGACGGCGACCGCGGTGACGTACCACGCGCCCGCGGTCACGTTGCGGGACCAGACCAGTGCCACCACGAGCGAGAACGGCACGAAGACGATCCAGGCAAGGTAGATCCACGACATCGTGTGCGCGGCCCAGCCGGTGCCGAGCAGGTGGTGCAGTACCCCGGCCGGGTCGTGACCGAGGAACAGCAACCGGTCGACGGCGGCCAGCTCACCGTCCCACAGACGATCGTTGACGAAGGGAACGAAGCTCTTCAGGTTCCGGAACGCGACGTAGGTCAGGTACCACGTGCCGAGCCCGAGCAGCGCGAACCGGACGTGGGCCCGCGGCCACCGCTCCCGGGTGACCGCGGCGAACGCGGCGGGTGCGGAGCGCAGGCTCGACGCTCGGAGCACGGTGCGCGGGACCACGTCGGTCAGGAAGGCGACCAGGAGGATCAGCGGCAGCCGGATGTAGTTCGGGCCGGCGAACCCGTCGGGATCCCGCAGCGGCAGGTCGTGGAGCAGCGCGACGAGCGCCGCCGCGCACGCCGTACCGAGCGCGACGACGCCCGCGAACCGGAAGCTCTCCGCCGACACGGAAAAAGCGTAAGTTCTGCCGGCGCCGTCGCGCGGGCAAACGTCGAGCCTCGTGTGATCTAGCACTACCTGGTGCGCGCCGTCCCCGCGGGGAACCGGCCGCGGGTGTGACCTGGCGGACGGACCATTTCGTGACCGGATTGGAATCTTCGGCCCGGATGTGCCTATTCTTCCGGAGTTCGATTTCGAGACTCGTTCGGCGGGCGGGGGTTCAGCCAGGGCTCGGATCGGCTCCACAACTACATACCGGTCGACGGGTACGCCGAGTCCTACCCACCTGTCGACCGGCCCCTGTCATGTCAATCGACCAGATCACTTGGGTAGGAGTGGGGGACCCAACTCTTCATGCGCCACGTGCACACGCGGCGCTCGGGGTGAAGTGCGCGCGCCGGCCCGAACGGGCGGCCGCGACAGAGCACCTTTCAGCTCTAACCCGACAGCTCACCTCACAGGCGTGGGAAGGGAACTCTTCATGCCTGCATCTTTTCGTGCGCGCAGCGCTGTCCTGCTGCCGCTGATGATCGTCGTCGCCCTCACGGCCACGATGTTCGCCTTCACCCCGGCCGCGGACGCGGCCTCCCGCCGTCAGCAGAAGATCAACGTGGGGATGGACATCGTCCGTC
>JAICRS010000336.1 GCA_025966335.1 Nocardioidaceae bacterium | reverse complement strand
TCGACATCTCGTAGTTGCCCGGGGTGGCCGACAGGTAGATCGTCTGCCCGATCCGCTCCAGGAACTCCTCCCACCGCAGCGGCCGGTTGTCCATCGCGCTCGGCAGCCGGAAGCCGTGGTCGACCAGGTTCCGCTTGCGCGACATGTCGCCTTCGTACATGCCGCCGATCTGCGGCACCGCGACGTGGGACTCGTCGATGACCAGCAGGAAGTCCTCGGGGAAGTAGTCGAGCAGGCAGTTCGGTGCGGATCCGGGCCGGCGGCCGTCGATGTGCATCGAGTAGTTCTCGATCCCCGAGCAGGACCCGACCTGGCGCATCATCTCGACGTCGTACGTCGTGCGCATCCGCAGGCGCTGGGCCTCGAGGAGCTTCCCCTGCTTCTCGAACGCCGCCAGCTGGTCCTCGAGCTCGAGCTCGATGCCCCGGATCGCCCGCTCCATCCGCTCCGGGCCCGCGACGTAGTGGGTCGCCGGGAAGATGTAGAGCTCCTGGTCCTCGGTGATCACCTCACCGGTCACCGGGTGCAGCGTCATCAGCCGCTCGATCTCGTCGCCGAAGAACTCCACCCGGACGGCCAGCTCCTCGTAGACCGGGAAGATCTCCAGGGTGTCCCCGCGGACCCGGAAGGTGCCGCGGGTGAACGCCATGTCGTTGCGGGTGTACTGGATCTCGACGAGCCGGCGGAGCAGGGCGTCCCGGTCACGCTCGGCGCCCACCTTCAGCCGGACCATCCGGTCGACGTACTCCTGCGGCGTGCCCAGGCCGTAGATGCAGGACACGGTCGAGACCACGATCACGTCGCGCCGGGTGAGCAGCGAGTTCGTCGCGGAGTGCCGCAGCCGCTCGACCTCCTCGTTGATCGAGGAGTCCTTCTCGATGTAGGTGTCGGTCTGCGGGACGTAGGCCTCGGGCTGGTAGTAGTCGTAGTAGGAGACGAAGTACTCGATCGCGTTGTCCGGGAACAGCTCACGCAGCTCGTTGGCGAACTGCGCCGCCAGCGTCTTGTTGGGCTGCATCACCAGGAGCGGCCGCTGCAGCCGCTCGGCCGCCCAGGCAACGGTCGCGGTCTTGCCGGTGCCCGTGGCACCGAGCAGGACGACGTCCTTCTCCCCGCCCATGATCCGCTTCTCGATGTCGTCGATCGCGGTCGGCTGGTCGCCCGACGGCGAGTAGTCGGAGACGACTTTGAAGGGCGCGACGCTGCGCTCGAGATCGGTGACGGGCCTCATGGTTCCAAGCCTACGTGGGAGCACCGACTAGATTTGCCCGCGTGAGCATCCGACTGCGCCGCCCCGACCTCACCAGCGGCGAGTCCGTGCGCACCCTCGTGAAGCGGATCCTGCTCAGCATGTTCGGGTTCCAGCTGGTCCTCGCCCTCACCCTGACCCTGGTCGACTCCTACCGCCGGCGCGGCAAGCGGCCCAAGCCGTTCCCCACGACACCGCCGGGCGAGGTCACGATCGGCGAGGGCACGGTCACGACGTACACCTTCGGGCAGGACCTGTACGACGACATGCTGGCTGCGATCGCGAGGGCCAAGCAGCAGATCCTGTTCGAGACCTACATCTGGAAGGGCGACGAGGTCGGCGAGCGGTTCAAGCGGGCGCTGTCGGAGGCGGCCGGCCGAGGCGTCGAGGTGTACGCGATCTACGACGGGTTCGCGAACCTTGTGGTCTCCCCGTTGTTCAAGCGGTTCGGGCCGAGGCTGCGGGTGCTGGAGTACCCCGTCTACAACGCCGGCTGGCGGTTCTTCGACTTCCGCCGCTACGGCCGCGACCACCGCAAGATCCTCGTCGTCGACGACGAGGTCGGCTTCGTCGGCGGCTACAACATCGGCGCCGCCTATGCCACCGAGTGGCGCGACACCCACGTGCGGATCACCGGCCCGGGCGTGTTCGACCTGAAGCGGGCCTTCGCCGACTTCTGGAACCTCAACCGCCGGCCCCGGCACGGTGGCCGCCCGCTGCTGCTGGAGACCGCCGCGGACTGGGAGCCGAGGATCCGGGTGCACCGCAACGTGCCCCGGCTGTGGATGTTCCCGATCCGCGCGATGTACCTCGAGGCGATCAACCGGGCCCAGCTGCGCATCTACATGACCCACGCCTACTTCATCCCCGACCCGGACCTCGTGGAGGCCCTCGAGGCGGCAGCCCGGCGCGGGGTCGACGTACGCCTGCTGGTGCCGGCCACCTCGAACCACGTCGTCGCCGACTGGCTCTCACGCGGCTACTACGGCGAGCTGCTGGCCGCCGGGGTGCGGATCTTCCGGTTCCAGGGCGCGATGGTGCACGCCAAGACGGCCACGATCGACGGGCGCTGGTCGAC
>JAICRS010000212.1 GCA_025966335.1 Nocardioidaceae bacterium | reverse complement strand
CCGTCACAGATCTCGGCGACCTCGACATCGACGAACCCGGCCGCCTCGGCCGACAGATGATGGGTCGCCTTCGCCACGTGCCGGGCATAGTGCACCCGGATCTCACCGGCCACCAGCCGGGCCCAGGTCACCGGCAGCCGGTGCCGGACATCGAGCACATCGCGGACCAGGTACCGCGCCGCCGCGGTCGAGCACTCCAGCTGCACCGCCAGCTCACCGAGCGCGAACTCCCACATCGCCGGGGTCCCCGCCCCACCGAACCGACGCGCCCTCTCCATCCCCGGCAACGACGGCCCCCGCGAAGGCCGTGAATCCGGGTTATGGATGTCGGCGAACTGCCCCACCAACAAGAAAATCTCGGTATCAGCCGACCGACGCTGCCCATGCAACGCACCCACCCGAGCGAGGACCTGCTCCCCACCCAACTCATCGACCGGCAGCTCAACCATGGAAACCAACCTATGAGCGACCATCGACACTTTGCCGGAGCTAGCTCAGTCCTCGAACAGTGCCCGCACGTCCTCGGCGCCGATCGCGGTCGACATCGCACCGTCGCCGTCGATCACCTGCGCGAACAACGCCGCCTTGCGCGCCTTGAGCTCCATCACCTTCTCCTCGATCGTGTCGATCGCGACGAGCCGGTATACCATCACCGGTTTCTGTTGACCGATCCGGTGCGCCCGGTCCACCGCCTGCGCCTCGACCGCGGGGTTCCACCACGGGTCGAGCACGAAGACATAGTCGGCCTCAGTCAGGGTCAGCCCGACTCCCCCGGCCTTCAGGCTGATCAGGAAGACGTCCGCGTCGCCGGACTTGAACTCGTCGACCACGGCACCGCGCTTGCGGGTGCGCCCGTCGAGGTAGGTGATCGAGATGCCCTCACGCTCTAGCCGCGCCCGCACCCGGGCCAGGAACGACGTGAACTGGCTGAACACCAGAGCCCGATGCCCCTCGGCCATGATCTCGAGGAGGTGGTCCGTGAGCACGTCAATCTTCGCGGAACCGATCCCGTCGTACTCGGCGTCCACCAGGGCAGCATCGAGGCTGAGCTGGCGCAGCTTGGTCAGCGACCTGAAGATCGCGATCCGGTGCTTGTCGAAGTCCTCGACCAGACCCAGCACGGTCTGTCGTTCGCGCTGCAGGTGCGTCTCATAGAGCTTGCGGTGCTTCGGGGTCAACCGGACCTCGAGCACCTGCTCCTGCTTGGGCGGCAGGTCGGAGGCGACCAGATCTTTGGTCCGGCGCAGCAGGAACGGTCGGACCCGCCGCCGGAACCGGTCGAGCGCGGCGTTGTCCCCGAGCCGCTCCACCGGGTTCGCGACCAGCTCCACGAAACGCTGAGGGTAGGGGTAGAGACCTGGGGCCACGATCGACAGCAGGGACCACAGCTCCATCAGCCGGTTCTCCATCGGCGTGCCCGTGAGCGCCAGCCGGAACGGTACGTCGAGGCGACGCACGCACTGGTACGTCTTGCCGTGATGGTTCTTCACGGTCTGTGCCTCGTCGAGCACGAGTCCGCCCCACTGCTCGGCAACGTAGGCGTCGGCCTCGAGCCGGAAGAGTGTGTACGACGTGATGACCACATCGGCC
Source organism: Nocardioidaceae bacterium (assembly GCA_025966335.1). Taxonomy (GTDB): domain Bacteria; phylum Actinomycetota; class Actinomycetes; order Propionibacteriales; family Nocardioidaceae; genus Nocardioides_C. The sequence continues at coordinate 3,737 of JAICRS010000212.1, read as the reverse complement.
TCGGAGGCCAGGGCGGCGATCGTCGTGCCGCGGCGCGAGTGCGACTCGGTCACGGTGCGGACCACGAGTGCGGGCGTGAACTGGTCCGCCTCGTGGGCCCAGGTGGACACCACGCTGGTGGGCGCCACCACCAGGAACGGCCCGGCGCCGTGCTCGCGGGCATGCGCGACGAGGGCCAGCGTCTGCAACGTCTTGCCGAGGCCCATGTCGTCGGCCAGGATGCCGCCGAGCCCGGCCTGCCACAGGAACGCCAGCCACCGGAACCCGTCGAGCTGGTAGTGCCGCAGCTCCGCCTTCACCCCGACCGGATCGACCTCCGGAAGCTTCTCCAGCCCGCGCAGCGCCTGGGCCGCCTCCACCCACTGCGAGGCCTGGGCGTCGACGATGCCGACCTCGGCCAGCTCGTCCCACAACCCGAGGTCGTGGTGGGAGACCCGGATCCCGTCGCGGGGCTGCTCGTGCAGCTCGCCCGCCGCCGTGACCAGCTCGGTCAGGTGCGCGAACTCCGGCCGGTCCACGGCGATGTGCACACCGTTGCGGAGGATCACCCGGTCCTGGCCGCGCGTGAGCGCCTCGAGCAGGTGAGTCAGCGCCAGGAACTGGCCGTCGACACTGATGACTACCTCGAGATCCAGCCAGTCGGTGCGAGCCTCGTCCTCCGGCTCCGTGTCCCCGTCTCGGGACGCGAAGTGGATGACCGGTGCGGTGCTGGCCTCCCGGTAGTCGGGGCGGCCGCCGATCTCCTCGATCTCCACCTGTCCAGCGGCCTCGAGGTCGGACAGCACGTTCTCCGCGAAGTCGATGGCAGCGCCATGGCTGAACGTCTGTTGCTCGACCAGACCACGCTCGCGCCGGTGCCCGTCACAGAGCCGGTGCACCTGCTCGTCGCTCAGCTCGAGCGCCGCCAACAGGTCACGTTCGGCGTCGGGTCGGCGTACGCCGCGCAGCCCTCGCGTCTCCGACAGGCCGTAGACCCGGTCGTCCTCGCCCGCGCGATAACGCCAGGACCAGGCGAGGGAGACCTCGTCGACGGCCACCCAGGTCACGGTGAGCGCCAGCCGGGGTACGGCGGGCTCGGGAAGACTGATCGACCCGTCGGAGGAGATCACCGGCACGTGGCGCTGCAACCGGGGCAGGTACTCGGCGACCAGGTCGTCCCGGTCATCGGCAGGAACGACCAGCTCGTCGCCGGTGGCGAGCAGCCGGCGTACCTCCGGGCCGGCCGGCCGGCTCAGCGGCGCCAGTGTGAGGGCCCAGGTCTGCCCAGTGGTGCCCGGCTGCCAGAGCGCGACGCCGTGTCCCGTGGAACCGAGCACGTCGAGCTCCTCCGCGGCGTACCACTCGTCCTCCACCCGAACGCCGAGTCGCAGGTGTGCGTCGTGGGTGGGTGCCGCGTTCACGTCGAGCTGCAACGTGACCGGTTCCGCGCGTACCTCGACGCTGGCCAGCGCGGCACCGGGCACCAGGGCGAGCCCGACCTTCTCGGCCCGTGCCAGCAGGTTCCACAGCGAGCCGTCGAACGCCGACAACGGCAGGTGGCTCTCCGCACCGAAGTAGGTCTGTCGGGAGGCGGCGCGGTAGGCGGTGACGATCTCGTTGAGCACGGCGACCTGACGCTCGTCGAAGTTGCCGCGCCTGCCGAGGTGCGGGACGTCCTGCCAGGACACGCCCGAGCGGATCCAGTTGTCCCGCGCACCGCGCTGCAGCGGTCGGATCCGCAGCGTGCCGCGCTTCGGTGTGCTCTCCGCGGCCCAGCGGTAGCCGGTGCGTCGAGAGCCGCGGTTCAGGTCGATCTGCAGGGCCAGCGGCTTCTGCTCCGTCGATCCGACGCGACCGGCGGCGGCGTCGAGCTCGTCCAGGACCGAGGCCAGCCGACGTTCCCACCGGCGAGCACCGGGGCCGCCCGCCGCGTGGTCCTGCTCGTGCTCGTGCCGGACGGTGAGCAGCAGCGCCACCGCATGCTTGCAGCCCTCCGCCACCGGGCAGCTGCACCGGCTGTAGACCCAGGCAGCGGGACCGTCCTGCCCGACACTGACATAGACGGAGTACGCCGCGCCGCGCGATCCGGCGACGCTCCCCCGGATGTCCAGGTCACCGTCGCCGTCGAGGTCGTGGCTGCTCTCCAGCACCATGCCGCGCCGGACGTAGTCGCGAGCCCGTTCAAGCGTGGCCGACCCGTAGCGACGACGGAGGTCCTCGTCCTCCAGCAGCAGCGACAGATCCAGCACCCGACGAGCCTACGGCCAGCGACCGACCGTTCGTGTGAGGCACCATGGGAGCCGTGACAACTCTCCCGCGTGGCCGGGCGCTGACCCGCAACGACCTCGAGTCGATGCCAGATGACGGGCACCGTTACGAGCTCATCGACGGAATCCTTGTTGTGACTCCCTCACCGTCCTTCAGACATCAGCAAGTCTCGTTCCGGCTGGGCGTTCTGCTCGATGCGGCGTGCCCGGAGGACCTCACCGTGCTAGCCGCCCCGTTCGACGTGGTCCTGGCCGAGGACACGATCGTGCAGCCAGACCTGATCGCGGCACGGCGTACCGACTTCACGGAGCGCGACCTGCCGGTTGCGCCGTTGCTCGCGATCGAGGTGCTCTCACCCAGCACACGGCGAGTCGACCTGACCCTGAAGCTGTCCCGATACGAGGCGGCGGCCTGCCCGTCCTTCTGGGCCGTCGACCCCGACAAGCCTGCTGTCACCGTTTACAACCTCCGCGACGGGACGTACGTCGAAGTCGCCCACGTCGAGGGCGATGAGGAGCTCGCCGTTTCCACGCCGTTCGAGGTCACGTTCACGGCGATAGGGCTTCTCGCCTGAGCCGCGTCGGACCGACACGTCTACCCGGCGGCTCCACGTAGCAGAACGGAACCGTCAGGACGCCGTCCGCATGCTCGAGGTGGTACCTGGTCCGGCCCCGCTTGACGACCTTGCCGACGTAACCGTGGAACTGCCCCTTGAGGATGACCCGGCCCAGCGCCCCGACCGGCAGAGCGACCACGCCGGTCCCGGTCTCCATCGCGCGGAGTGCAGCGTCGTAGTTCGGGTGCATGCGGGCCGGCCGCCCATGGTGCAACCACTCGAACAGATGATCGCGGTCGAAACCCTGCCCGCACTCGGCGCACGAGACCGGCTTCTCCGGACGACGATGTCGGTGAATGCTGTGTCCCGCAGGGCAGGTCCCGACCCAGCCGCCGGGCACGGCCGGCGCGTCCTGCGGGAGGCAACGGGTTGCGCTGCACCCGATCTCGCGTGCCTTGGCCCGCCACACGGAGTCGTGTCCGTGCCGGGGGCCGACCAAGGCATGGGCGATCTCGTGCAGCACCGTGTCCCGCACCTCGTCAGCACCGTGCAGCCGGGTCAGCGGAGCGCTCCGCTCAGCCCGATCACCTTGCGGTGCGGGCGGCACACCCCCGCGCGAGACTTGGCCTGGTCGAACTCGACCCGCCAGTCCACGAGGCGATGAAGATCCAGCAGCTCCTGTGCCATCACGAACGCGTCCGCCAGTCGCATGGCGAAGACCCTATGACAGTCCGCACGGACCCATGGTCGTTGCGTTTCGGGTGTCGACGAGATAGTTCGTGACGAGATGCAGGTCCACACCACCCCAGAACATGCGTCTTGACACGTCGTACCCTCCGAAGCGGCCCGCGGCGATTCGGATCCTGGCGATTTCACCGGTGCGACAGGACCGAGACCGCTCCTAGCGTGAGCACACCGGCCACCCCAGCCGGAT
>JAICRS010000053.1 GCA_025966335.1 Nocardioidaceae bacterium | reverse complement strand
CTCGTGGCGAACCTGAGCGCCAGCAGCACACGAACGAACTTGTAGTCCGACGAAGAGAGTGAGTCCGCGGTGTACGCGATCGTGCGCAGTGGCGGCCAGCAGCAGAAGGTTGCTGTCGGTGACGTCATCGAGATCGACAAGGTTGCCAGCGAGGTTGGTGACTCGGTCAAGCTTCCCGTGGTCCTGCTCGTCGACGGTGAGAACGTCACCTCGGACGCGGCCGCCCTCGGCAAGGCCTCGGTGACCGTGGAGGTCCTCGGCGCCACCAAGGGCCCGAAGATCACGATCTTGAAGTACAAGAACAAGACCGGTTACCGCAAGCGCCAGGGGCACCGTCAGAAGTACACCCAGGTCAAGGTCACCGACATCTCCGCCTGATCACCCAGCACCGCGATCTTTCGACCCAAGGAATAAGCCATGGCACACAAGAAGGGCGCAGCCTCGACCAAGAACGGTCGGGACTCGAACTCTCAGCGGCTCGGCGTCAAGCGTTACGGCGGCCAGCTCGTCAACGCCGGCGAGATCATCGTCCGGCAGCGCGGCACCCACTTCCACCCCGGAGACGGTGTGGGTCGTGGTGGCGACGACACCCTGTTCGCCCTGGTCGGCGGCAACGTCGAGTTCGGCACGCGGCGCGGTCGCCGCGTCGTGAACATCGTCCCGACGGCTGAGTGAACGACACTCGCTGAACGACGACACGTCAACGGCTCCGAGGGGCGTTCTGCTGAGACAGCAGGACGCCCCTCAGCCGTTGTCTGGCACAGTTTCATCCACACGCGGCACGAGAAACGAGGACGTCCCATGGCTGTGCCCACCTTCGTCGACCGGGTGGTGCTGCACGTCACCGCCGGCCGGGGTGGCAACGGCGTGGCCTCCGTCCACCGCGAGAAGTTCAAGCCTCTCGGCGGCCCCGACGGCGGCAACGGCGGACCCGGCGGCAGCGTCACCCTCCGCGTCGACCCCGACGTCACCACGCTCATCGACTACCACCACAACGCACACCGTCGCGCCCCGCACGGCGGGCACGGCGCCGGTGACCACAAGAACGGTGGGCACGGCGACGACATGATCCTCCCCGTCCCGGACGGCACGGTCGTCAGCGACGAGAAGGGCGAGGTGCTCGCCGACCTGGTCGGCGCCGGCACCGAGATGGTGATCGCCCAGGGCGGCCGCGGCGGGCTCGGCAACGCGGCCCTGGCCTCCTCCAAGCGCAAGGCCCCCGGCTTCGCGCTGCTCGGTGAGCCCGGTGACGACCGGACGATCACCCTCGAGCTGAAGGTGGTCGCCGACATCGGCCTCGTGGGCTTCCCCAGCGCCGGCAAGTCCAGCCTGATCGCTGCTCTGTCCCGGGCCCGGCCGAAGATCGCCGACTACCCGTTCACCACGTTGGTCCCGAATCTCGGCGTGGTCACCGCCGGGGAGACCACGTTCACCGTCGCCGACGTACCCGGCCTGATCGAGGGCGCCAGCGAGGGCCGCGGCCTCGGGCACGACTTCCTGCGCCACGTCGAACGCTGCGCCGCGCTGGTGCACGTCATCGACACCGCCACCATGGAACCGGGCCGCGACCCGCTCTCGGACCTCGACGTGATCGAGCGCGAGCTCAGCCGGTACGGCGGCCTCGAGGACCGACCGCGTCTGGTGGTGCTGAACAAGATCGACGTGCCCGACGGGCGCGACCTCGCCGACATCGTGCTCGAGGACTTCGCCGAGCGCGGCCTGGAGGTCTTCCCGGTCTCGGCGGCCAGCCACGAGGGGCTGCGCGAGCTGTCGTTCGCGATGGCCGCGCTGGTCACCCGCAGCCGCGCGCAGCAGCCGGTCGCCGAACCGACCCGGATCGTGATCCGCCCCCGTGGCGAGACCACCGGTCCGGACTTCACGATCAAGGAGACCGGCGAGGGGTGGCGGGTGCGGGGCGAGAAGCCCGAGCGCTGGGTCCGCCAGACCGACTTCAGCAACGACGAGGCGGTCGGCTTCCTCGCCGACCGGCTCAACCGGCTCGGCGTCGAGGACCGGCTGCTGGCCCTCGGCGCGGAGGAGGGCGACACCGTGCTGATCGGCGACGTCGAGAACGCCGTGGTCTTCGACTTCAAGCCGATGCTGCACGCGGGCGCGGAGCTGCTCAGCCGGCGCGGTGAGGACCAGCGCTTCGAGGAGAAACGTCCGGCCGCCCAGCGCCGCCGGGCGATCGACGAGGCATTCCCCGAGCGGGCCGAGGGCGAGACCCGGGCCGACGTGGCCCGCCGCCAGGACGGCGGTACGACGGACGTGGAGACCGAGTCCACGCAGACCGACTGGGGCTGGGACGAGAACGACCCCGGCGCGGCCGACGCCGAGGACGCCGACCGCCGGTGAGCGGGACCAGCAGGACCGACGTCACCTGCGCCACGCGCGTCGTGGTGAAGGTGGGGTCGTCCTCGCTGACCACCGCCGAGGGCGGCATCGACCCGGACCGGGTCAGGGCCCTGGTGGACACCCTGGCCGGCATCCGGGCCCGCGGGGCCGAGGTGGTGCTGGTCTCCTCCGGTGCGATCGCCGCCGGACTCGCACCGCTCGGCCTGAAGCGCCGGCCCCGTGACCTGGCCACCCAGCAGGCGGCCGCCTCGGTGGGCCAGGGCCTGCTGGTGCACCGCTACACCGAGGAGCTCGCCCGGCACCGGCTGACGGCGGGACAGGTGCTGCTCACCGTGGACGACGTGACCCGACGCAGCCACTACCGCAACGCCCACCGCACCTTCGCCAGGCTGCTGGAGATGGGGGTGCTGCCGATCGTCAACGAGAACGACACCGTGGCCACCTCCGAGATCCGGTTCGGCGACAACGACCGGCTGGCCGCCCTGGTCGCGCACCTGGTCCACGCGGACCTCCTCCTGCTGCTCAGCGACGTCGACGGGCTCTACGACGGCCCACCGGCGAGGCCGACGAGCCGGCTGTTGCCGGACGTGTCCTCCGACGCGGACCTGGAGCTGGTCCGGATCGGGAAGGCCGGCGCGGCGGGTCTGGGCACCGGCGGGATGCAGACCAAGGTCGACGCCGCGCGGATCGCCACCGGGGCCGGGATCCCGGTGGTGCTGACCTCCGCGGAGCAGGCCGACGCCGCCCTCAAGGGAGACCCGGTCGGCACCGTCTTCCACGCCACCGGCCGCCGCCGCCCCACCCGGCTTCTGTGGTTGGCGCACGCGACCGAGCCGAAGGGCCGGCTGGTCCTCGACGACGGCGCGGTCCGCGCGGTGACGGAGCGGCGTGCCTCGCTGCTGCCCGCCGGGATCACCGGCGTGGTCGGCTCGTTCGTCGGCGGTGACCCGGTCGACCTGGTCGACCCACACGGTGCCGCCGTGGCCCGCGGGCTGGTCAACTACGACGCCGACGAGCTGCCCGACCTGCTCGGTCGGTCCACCCACGACCTGGCGCGCGAGCTCGGTGCGTCGTACGAACGCGAGGTCGTGCACCGTGACGACCTGGTCCTCCTGCGACGCGGAGAACCGGTTGAATGACCAACCACACATGGCTTTTCGCGGACATTTCGGCATTCGACTGTCCGTGCCCACCCGCCCACGCCACACTGGTGGTGACGAGCTTTCCGACCACGGCGAAGAGGTGACGCATGGGTGAGCCGATCCGGCTCTGGCACGTGACCGTGACTGTCGGGGGCGACTCCGTGGACCCGCTGGTCGTGCGGAACGCGCTGCGTCGGCTCAGTGACCAGCGCCCCTTTCTGCACTCGATGAAGTACTCCGGCGGGCGCGCCGAGATCCAGTACTGGGAAGAGGCCGAGACCTTGCTCGACGCCTCGTCGCTGGCGCTGCGGGTGTGGAACGAGTACCGCGACTCCGCCGGCCTGCCCCGCTGGGAGGTGGTCGGCCTCGAGGTGCTCGAGCGCGGCGTCTTCCAGCGTCGTGGCATGGAGTACTCCGTGGTCGTGGACCTGCAAGACGTCACGCCGCTGCCGTTCTGACCGGCGGCCGGAATACGCTGTGCACATGAGTGGGTCCACCGACGTCGAAGCAGCCGTGCAGGAGGTCGCCCGACGGGCGCGGGCCGCTGCCACGGAGCTGGCCGTGGCCACCCGGGCGGTCAAGGACGCGGCTCTCGCCGGTATGGCCGAGGCGCTGCTGCGGTCCAACGCCGACGTGCTTGCCGCCAACGTCCGTGACGTGTCCGCCGCGCAGGCCGCCGGCACGCCCGAAGCCATCATCGACCGGCTGCGGCTCGACGAGTCCCGAGTCGCGGCGATGGCCGAGGGTCTGCGCGATGTCGCCGGTCTGCCGGACCCGGTCGGCGAGGTGGTCCGCGGCTCGAACCTGGCCAACGGGCTCGAGCTGCGCCAGGTGCGGGTGCCGTTCGGCGTGGTCGGCATCATCTACGAGGCCCGCCCCAACGTGACCGCGGACGCCGCCGGGATCTGCCTCAAGAGCGGCAACGCCGTCCTGCTCCGCGGGTCCTCCAGCGCCGCCCACTCCAACGCCGCCATCGTCGAGGTGCTCCGGGCGGCTGCCGAAGCGGCCGGACTGCCGGCGGACGTGGTCCAGCTGGTCACCGGCGAAGGACATGAGCCGGCCAAGGCGCTGATGCGTGCCCGGGGACTGGTCGACGTCCTGATCCCGCGCGGCGGTGCCGGCCTGATCCGCTCGGTCGTCGAGGAGTCCACCGTCCCGGTCATCGAGACCGGCGTCGGCAACTGCCACGTCTACGTCGACCGCGACGCGGACCTCGCGCACGCGGTGGCCATCGTCCTCAACGCCAAGACGCACCGCCCCTCGGTGTGCAACGCCGCCGAGTCGCTGCTCGTGCACGCCGACGTCGCCGAGCAGTTCCTGCCGCTCGTCGTTCCCGCTCTGCAGGAGGCGGGGGTCACCATCCACGGCGACCGGGCGTTCCAGGAGTACGACGGGGTGGCGGCCGTCACGGATGAGGACTACGAACGCGAGTACCTCTCCCTCGACATCGCCGCGTGCGTCGTACCCGACCTCGACGCCGCCCTCGGGCACATCCGCCGGTTCTCCTCCGGCCACACCGAGGCCATCGTCACCGGGTCCCAGGCCGCGGCCCGACGGTTCACCGCCGAGGTGGACTCCGCAGCGGTGCTCGTGAACGCCTCCACCCGGTTCACCGACGGCGGCGAGCTCGGCTTCGGTGCCGAGATCGGGATCTCGACGCAGAAATTGCACGCCCGGGGGCCGATGGGGCTGCCCGAGATGACCTCGACCAAGTACGTGGTGACCGGCGATGGCCATCTCCGCTGACCTGGCGTCGCCGGACGTCTACGCCGATTCCGCGGCCGAGCGTCTCGGGACCTCCGCCAACGTGGTCACCCTGGTCCGCACGGTTGCCTCCGTAGCGCTGGCCGGTCTCGCCGCCCGCGAGGCGAGCCTCACGCTGCTGGTGGTGGCCCTGGTCGTCTACTGGGTCGGCGACATGGCCGACGGGTTCGTCGCCCGGCTGCGCGGCTGCGAGACGCGGATCGGGGCGGTGCTCGACATCCTGTGCGACCGGTTCTGTGCGGCCGCGTTCTACCTGGGACTGGCCTGGCTCAGTCCGGAGTTCGCGCTGCCGATCTTCATCTATCTCGCCGAGTTCATGGTCATCGACTGCTTCCTGTCGCTGGCGTTCCTGGCGTGGCCGATCCGGAGCCCCAACTACTTCTACGTCGTGGATCGGCAGCTGTGGCTGTGGAACTGGTCCAAGCCGGGCAAGGCGGTGAACTCCTCGTTGTTCGCGGTCCTGCTCCTGGTCACCGGGTGGGTCTGGCTCGGTGTCGCGATCGCCGTGGCGCTGCTGGTGCTCAAGTCCGTGTCGTTGGTGCGGCTGGGCCGACTCGGGCTTCCGGTCCCGGCGTCGTGAGCCGGCGCCGGCGGGGACGGTAAGGTATGGCCCATGTCGATTACGTCCTTGGTCACGGCTGCCGCCGAGCACAGCGAGGAGCCTGTCCTCCACCCGTACCTTGTCGGGGCCATCACACTGGCGATCCTGCTGGCGATGCTGTTCGGGTTGATGATGTTCGGCAAGGGACGCGATCACTCCTGATCGCCCCCGATCCACAGATGACTGTCGCCGGTGACTGAGTCGGGAACGCCGTCGAAGACCTCCCCCCGCCGGATCGGTGTCATGGGCGGAACCTTCGACCCCATCCACCACGGCCACCTCGTCGCGGCGAGCGAGGTGCAGGCGTGGTTCGGCCTCGACGAGGTCGTGTTCGTGCCCACCGGGCAGCCGTGGCAGAAGTCCGGTCGCGCCGTGTCCGAGGCCGAGGACCGTTACCTGATGACGGTGATCGCGACCGCTTCGAACCCGAGGTTCTGGGTGTCTCGTGTCGACATCGACCGGGAGGGTCCGACGTACACCATCGACACGCTGCGCGACCTGAACGCCGAGCTGCCGGACGCGGAGCTCTACTTCATCACCGGTGCCGACGCGCTCGGCGACATCTTCACCTGGCGCGACGCCGCGGAGCTGTTCCGGCTGGCCCACTTCGTCGGGTGTACCCGTCCGGGCTACGAGATGGACGACTCCACGCTTGAGGGCATCCCGTCGGACCGGGTCACGATCGTGGAGATCCCCGCGCTGGCGATCTCGTCGACCGAGTGCCGCAAGCGCACCGCCGCCGGGGAGCCGGTCTGGTACCTGGTGCCGGACGGGGTCGTCCAGTACATCAAGAAGTACCAGCTCTACGCGCCCACCAAGACTGACACCAAGCTAGGAGTCCAGTGACCGCCACCGACCGCGCCCTCGAGCTCGTGCACGCCGCCGCGCAGGCGGCCTCCGACAAGCTCGCGGAGAACATCATCGCCTTCGACGTCTCCGAACAGCTGGTGATCACCGACGCGTTCGTGCTCTGCTCGGCGGCCAACGACCGGCAGGTCAAGGCGATCGTGGACGCGGTCGAGGACTCCCTGCGCGACATCGGCGCCAAGCCGGTACGCCGGGAGGGTGAACGTGACGGGCGATGGGTGCTCATCGACTACGCCGACATCGTGGTGCACGTGCAGCACGAGGAGGAGCGGTCGTTCTACGCCCTCGAGCGGCTGTGGCGCGACTGCCCGATGATCGAGCTGCCGGAGTCGGCCACCCCCGGCCGCGGTGAGTGAGCAGCCACACCCCTGGGTCGATTTCGCATCCGGTGCACCTGTTGGCTAAGATTCCCGGGTTGCTCGACGAGGCCGCAGGGCTGGTTCTGGCGGCGGGGCTGTGGCGCAGCTGGTAGCGCACCTCCATGGCATGGAGGGGGTCAGGGGTTCGAGTCCCCTCAGCTCCACAACATCGAGAGGGCCGGTCGTTGCGTCGACCGGCCCTTTCGCGTCCGGCCCCAGGTGTCGCAATCGCACTTGTGTGCCGGAGTTGTACGTCCGGCCGGAAAATGTGTGCAGTTCCAGCACACGTGTGTCGTTGTTGTCGAGGGTCGGCGGCGGCGAGGCGAGCGGTCACCGGCCCGGGAAGTAGGGCCGCCACTCCTCCGCGAGCTGCCGGGGGACCTGGGTGCCGCCACGGTTGACCAGCGCCTTGCGGATCCGGAGCAGGGTGCGCTCCGGTTCCCGGTAGATTCCCTCCGCCGTCACCACGAGGATCCGCCACTCCATGTCGTCGAAGGTCTCCCGTCGCTCGAGGTCACGGTTCCACTGTGCGGTGTCCTCGGCGTGCTGGCGCCCGTCGTACTCGATGATCAGGCGGAGACCCGGGTAGGACAGGTCGAGACGGATCACCACGTTGCCGTACTCATCGAGGATCTTGTGGTTCACCTCCGGCTCGGGGAGACCGGCGAGGACGATCAACATGCGCAGTCGTGTCTCCATCGGTGAGTCCACCTCGTCCCGGACGTAGGACGCGGCCCGCCGCGCTGCCGCTGCGTGCCGATCGGTGCTCTCTGCGCATTCACGCACCAGCCGCTCGGCGGGAATGCCGAAGACCTTGACCATCGCGTCCCCGACGACGACCAGGTCCACCAGGGACAGCATCGAGGCGAGCTCGACGAACATCCGAAGCGGTGCCGACACGCGCAGCCGCCGGTAGGTGACGACGGCCGGCTCGCTGCTGGCGACGTGGTTGACGACGCCCGGCCGCTTGCGGCGGTCCTCCTGGGCGAGGACCGTCACGTGCTCGTCCGGGAACGTGGGCACCGGCAGGCGGTAGACACGTGCAGCGCTGACGTGGCTCGCGAATGCGGTCGGCGGGTGGAGGGCCAGGGCGGCGTCGGTCCGGACGAACGGGTTGACCGGTGTCTCACGACTGATGTAGACACCCCGGAAGATCCGGCGGAATCGCGAACCTCGCAGCATCGTGGGTGGAACACCGGCGGCCACGGCATCGGCCCGCGTGAACGGGCGGCGTACGTCGAGCTCGGTGGGCTCTGTCCTGGTAACAGCCATGGCGACAGCGTGCCAAGGATCGGGCCGGGCCGTCGGCCGTCATCCACAGGCACGCCCGCGCGACAGGACCGGGCCAGGGTCACAATCGCACACGTGTGCTGGCGGAGCACGCTTTTTCGCGTGGACCGTGTCACTCCAGCACACGTGTGCTGGAACGGTCGCCGGCCGGCGCGCGGTCAGCCGTGGAACTGCTGCGGGGCGCCGGGCATCTGCGCGAGCAGGTCACGGCCGGTCTCGGCGTGCTTGTGCTCGACGAGCACCTCGTAGCGGGTCGCCACGACCTGGGTCACGGAGGTGAAGTCACGCCGACCGCGCGTGGCGGCGTACCCGATCAGCGCCCAGATCAGCCCGAACAGCGCACCGAACAGAGCAGTCGACAGGAGTATCCCCAGCACGCTGCCGGAGCCGAAGAGCGCGAAGATCAGCCCCACGAACAGGCCCAGCCACAGGCCGGACAGCGCACCACCGAGGGCGACGCGGCCCGTGGTCAGCCGACCGGTGACCCGTTCGACCTGCTTCAGGTCGGTGCCGACGATCATGCAGTCCTGCACGGGGAACTCGTGGTCCGACAGGTAGTCCACGGCTCGCTGCGCCTCGTCGTACTTCTCGAAGACGCCGAGCGACATCGGGAACTGGAGGGCGAGCTGGCTCTGGGTGAACCCTTGACGTGCCTGTGGAGTACTCATGGGTTCATTGTGCCCGGCGGTGGGTAAGGGCATGCATGGCTGAGAATCAGGGGAGCCTCCAGGAGCATGCGCTCAGCAGCGTGCTCGGCGAGGTGGCACGAGTGGCCCGGCCCGACGTGCCGATCATGTACAACGACGTGGCGTTCGACGTGGAGGCGATCCAGGCCGGCTGGCCCGACTTCGAGACGCGCTTCGACTCGTGGAGGGGGCGGCGGATGATGGCCGTGGTCTATCCGGAGGATGCCGTCTACCGGCTGGCGACCACGATGCGCGACGACGACGACCCGGACGCGCTCGGTCTGGAGATGGGTGCGCTGCCCGGCGGGCCGTACCTGCAGCTGCGGCTGGTCGGTGAGCCGCCGCGGGTGTACCGCGACATCGGTCCGGCCTTCGACGAGCTGCACTACATGGGTGAGCACGACCCGTCCCGGCCGTCGATCGAGATCTATGTCGCGCACGGCGAGGTCGAGTGCCTGCTGCCGGTGCGGACCGTCGTCAGGTGACGGTCGGGTCCGGCTGCACGACGATCCCGCCGATGTGTCCCTCGTCCGCATGGCACCGGATGCCGTCGACGTAGACGATGTGCGTGACCGTCTCCTCCTCGGCGAGCTCGCCGCTGTCGGCGTACCGCGCCGCGAAGCCACCCGACAGGCTGGTGTTCACCAGGGTCAACGAGCGACCGTCGGCGGTGGCGGCCCGCCCGACACAGTCCCGGCACAGGTAGTCGGGATAGCGGGCGAGTGCCGGCTGCTCCCTTCCGCAGACCGGGCAGGTCACGGTCGCGGAGCTCATGCGTAACCGAGCACGTCTTTGCGCTTGCCGCCCCACTCCAGCGCGGACCCGATCGCGTCGTCGATCGTGAGCGACGACGACCAGCCGAGGACGTCGCGGGCCTTGTCCACGTTGGCGAACGCCCCGACCGCGTCGCCGGGCCTCGGCGGCGCTTCCTGGACCGGCACCTGCTTGCCGAAGACCTTCTCGAACGAGGCGACCAGCTCGCGCACGGTGACACCCGAACCCGTGCCCACGTTGATGATCGTGCTCGGCGCGTCGACCTGTCGCAGCACCCGGTCGAAGCTCTCGACCGCGGTCACGTGTGCCTGCGCGAGGTCCCAGACATGGATGTAGTCGCGGATCCCGGTGCCGTCCCGGGTGGGGTGCTCCACGCCGGTGATCGTGAACGCGTCCTTCTGCCCCTGGGCGGCCATCACCAGCTGGCCCAGGACGTGGGAGGGCTCGCGGGCGTAGATCCCGGACTCGAGGTCGGGGTCGGACCCGATCGGGTTGAAGTAGCGCAGGATGATCGCGCGCAGGTCGGTAGCTGCTGCCATGTCGGTCAGCGCCATCTCCATCACGCGCTTGGTGCGTGCGTAGGGCGAGGGCGGGTCCAGCGGCGAGCTCTCGTCGACCTCGAAGTCCTCGACGGTCGCGTAGAGGGAGGCGCTCGACGAGAACAGCACCCGTGGCTTGCCGAGGCGCACCAGCTGGTCGAACAGCTCAAGCGACTTCGAGACGTTGTCGCGGTAGTACTCGTAGGGCTGCTCCACCGACTCCGGTACGACGATCCGCGCCGCCATGTGGATCGTGCACTCGATGTCGGGGTGCTCCTGCATGATCCGGGTCAGCAGGTCGCGGTCGGCGATGTCGCCCTCGTAGAAGATCCGGTCCTTGACGAACGCGCGAGGTCCGGTGAGCAGCGAGTCGAGCACGACCGGGACGTGGCCGGCCCCCTCGAGCGCCTTCGCAGTGGTCGATCCGATGTAGCCGGCGCCGCCGGTGACGAGAACCTTCATGACAACCGACCCTAGTGCGACGGTTTGAGAATCCCGAGAAAGGGCTACCTCTTGGCGGGTCCGTCACTGCGCTCCCCAACGGAGTCAAGTGCCGAACGACTCACACCCTGCGTATTCGGGAGGCACTGTGATCTTCGCGGCCACGGAGCAGCAGCTCCGGCTCGACGCCAACTGGGTCGACTACCTGCTGGTCGGCATCTACTTCGCATTCGTCCTCGGCATCGGCATCATGGCGAAGCGGTCCGTCTCGAGCAGTCTCGACTTCTTCCTGTCCGGTCGGTCGCTCCCGGCATGGGTGACAGGTCTTGCCTTCATCTCCGCCAACCTCGGCGCGGTCGAGATCGTGGGGATGTCGGCGAACGGCGCGAACTACGGCATCGCCACCATGCACTACTTCTGGATCGGTGCCGTGCCCGCGATGCTGTTCCTCGGCGTCGTGATGATGCCGTTCTACTACGGCTCGAAGGTCCGCAGCGTCCCGGAGTTCATGCGGCGACGGTTCGGCACCGGAGCGCACCTGGTGAACGCGCTCAGCTTCGCGGTGGCGCAGCTGCTGATCGCGGGCATCAACCTCTACCTGCTGGCCAGCATCGTCAACGTGCTCCTCGGCTGGCCGCTGTGGATCTCGCTGATCATCGCCGCGGCGATCGTGCTCGCCTACACCGCGCTCGGCGGGTTGTCGGCGGCGATCTACAACGAGGTGCTGCAGTTCTTCATCATCGTCGCCGCGCTGTTGCCGCTGACCCTGGTCGGACTGCACAAGGTCGGTGGCTGGGGAGGCCTGAAGGAACAGATCGGCGCCAGCCCGGGCGGCCCCGAGCAGCTGTCTTCCTGGCCCGGTACCGCACTCAGCGGCTTCGAGTCGCCCGTCCTCTCGGTGATCGGCATCGTCTTCGGTCTCGGGTTCGTGCTCTCCTTCGGCTACTGGACCACGAACTTCGTCGAGGTGCAGCGGGCGATGGCCTCGAACTCGATGTCGGCCGCCCGGCGCTCACCGATCATCGGCGCCTTCCCGAAGATGTTCATCCCGTTCATCGTGGTGATCCCCGGCATGATCGCCGCCGTCGCGGTCAACGAGGTCGCGCAGTACAAGCAGGCCGGTGCTCCCGCAGACAGCTCGGTCACCTACAACGACTCGATCCTGTTCCTGATGCGCGACCTGCTGCCCAACGGCATGCTCGGCGTCGCGATCGCCGGCCTGATGGCCTCCTTCATGGCCGGCATGGCCGCGAACATCTCGGCGTTCAACACGGTGTTCAGCTACGACCTCTGGGAGACCTACGTCAAGAAGGACAAGCCCGACGGCTACTACACGTCGGTGGGCCGGGTGGCGACAGTCGCCGCAACGGTTATCGCGATCGGAACCGCCACGTTCGCGGCGTCGTACTCCAACATCATGACCTACCTGCAGACGCTGTTCGGGTTCTTCAACGCGCCGTTGTTCGCCACGTTCATCCTCGGCATGTTCTGGAAACGGATGACCGCCACCGCCGGCTGGGCAGGCCTGGTCGCCGGTACGGCGGGCGCGGTGCTGGTCTGGGTGCTGAGCGAGGACGTTCTGGGTGTGATCGGGATCGGCGCCCAGGGCGGTGCCTTCGTCGCCGCCGCTGTCGCGTTCGTCGTGGACATCATCGTCAGCGTCGCGGTCAGCATGGCGACCCGGCCGAAGGAGGAGTCCTCGCTCCGCGGCCTGGTCTACTCGCTGACACCCAAGGACGACTTCCACGATCCCGACCAGCGGGACCTGGCCTGGTGGCAGCAACCGACCAAGCTGGCCGGGATCGCGCTGGTCCTGGTGATCGCCCTCAACCTCGCGTTCCTGTGACCGGCTGACTAGGAGACACACCCATGTCGTACTCGACACCGAGCGGTGAGAACGTCCACAAGGCGGGCGCCTTCGACATCCGCACGTTCATCGCGATGCTGATCGGCATCTACGGCGTCGTCCTGGTGGTGATGGGGTTGTTCTTCACCTCCGACGAGGAGCTCGCGAAGGCGGACGACCTGAACATCAACCTGTGGGCCGGTCTGGGCATGGTCGTCCTCGCGGCACTGTTCCAGGCCTGGGCGATCTGGAAGCCGGTGGTGGTTCCCGAGCACGAGCGTGCGGAGCACGACGCGCGGGCCCGGCGCGACGACGACCCGACCACGCCGTAGGCCGCAATCCGCTCGACACGCCCGGAGGCGGGCGCGCTACCATGAACGCATGCGGAAGGACCTGCTTCTTGGACAGCCGCGTTGACACGAGCTTGACGTCAGCGCGGCCACCCCTCATGCCTGAGGGGTTTTTTTATGCCCGAGCAGGTTCACCACCAGCACGCCGCAACAGGAAGACGAGACGATGACCGAACAGCAGCCCGCAAGCAACGACCACGGTGACGCGCCGGACCGGTACGACATCGTCGCCACTCAGGACAAGTGGCGCAAGGTGTGGGACGACCTGAACCCGTTCGAGGCCGCGGACGACGGGACCAGGGAGCGGCGCTACGCGCTGACGATGTTCCCCTACCCGAGCGGTGACCTGCACATGGGGCACGCGGAGGTGATGGCCCTGCACGACGTCATCGCGCGCTACTGGTGGCAGCGCGGCTACGACGTGATGAACCCGATCGGCTGGGACTCGTTCGGGCTGCCGGCGGAGAACGCGGCGATCCGCAACGACGCCGATCCCGCGACGTGGACCTACGCCAACATCGAGACGCAGGCAGAGTCGTTCCGCCGCTACGCGGTCAGCTTCGACTGGTCCCGGCGGCTGCACACCTCCGACCCGGAGTACTACCGGTGGACGCAGTGGCTGTTCCTGCGGTTCCGCGAGCGCGGCCTGGCCTACCGCAAGTCGAGCCCGGTCAACTGGTGCCCCAACGACCAGACGGTGCTGGCCAACGAGCAGGTCGTCGGCGGCATGTGCGACCGGTGTGGTGCGGAGGTCACCAAGCGCGAGCTGACCCAGTGGTACTTCAAGATCACCGACTACGCCCAGGAGCTGCTGGACGGGCTGGACGAGCTGGAGAACACCTGGCCGGACCGCGTGGTCACCGCCCAGCGCAACTGGATCGGGCGGTCCGAGGGCG
>JAICRS010000274.1 GCA_025966335.1 Nocardioidaceae bacterium | reverse complement strand
TCGATCTCCTCGGAGACGAACCGGGCCTCGTCGTGCTCGTCGTCGGCCACGTAGCCGACGATCTGCTCGCCGTCACCGGCGTCGGACCACAGGCTCTTCGGCTTGCGACCCTTGTTGCGACTGATCACCGAGTTCGCGGCGTTGAGGATCGTCTGCGTGGACCGGTAGTTCTGCTCGAGCAGGATCGACCGGGCGTCGGGAAAGTCCTCCTCGAACTGCAAGATGTTGCGGATGTTCGCGCCGCGGAAGGCGTAGATCGACTGGTCCGCGTCGCCGACCACCATCAGCTCGGAAGGTTCGACGCGCTCCTCACCGTCGTAGACCGACGGGTCCTCCGCACAAAGCTCGCGGATCAGGGCATACTGCGCGTGGTTGGTGTCCTGGTACTCGTCGACCAGCACGTGCCGGAACCGGCGCCGGTAGGTCTCCCGGACCTCCGGGAACACCTGGAGCAGGTGCACGGTGGTCATGATCAGGTCGTCGAAGTCCAGGGCGTTGGCCTCACGGAGCCGTCGCTGGTACATCGCGTACGCCTCGGCGTACGTCTCCTCGAGGTGGTTCTCGGCGTCCTTGGCGGCGTCCTCGGGGTCACGGAGCTCGTTCTTGGCGTTGGAGACCCAGTTGAGCACCGCGCGCGGCTGGTAGCGCTTCGGGTCGAGGTCCAGGTCACGACAGACCAGGGTCATCAGCCGCTTGGAGTCGGCCGCGTCGTAGATCGAGAACGACGACTTGTAGCCGAACCGGTCGATCTCCTTGCGGAGTATCCGCACGCAGGCGGAGTGGAACGTCGAGACCCACATGATCCGGGCGCGGCGGCCGACGAGCTCCTCGACACGTTCGCGCATCTCGGCGGCCGCCTTGTTGGTGAACGTGATGGCGAGGATCGAGCCGGGGTGCGCCTTGCGTTCGGAGATCAGCCAGGCGATCCGCCGGGTGAGGACCCGGGTCTTGCCCGAGCCGGCGCCGGCGACGACCAGCAGCGGGGCGCCGGCATGCATCACCGCGGCCCGTTGTGGGTCGTTCAGCCCGTCGAGCAGCTCCTCGGCGGAGGCCGTACGCCGGCCGGGGCCGGTGCGCTCGGTGGGCTCGTGTGACGTCTGGGGGGCCGGTGACTGGGGGATCGGAAACAGCGCGCTCATCTCGCGAACAGCCTACGTCCGCCCGCCGACACAGCCACTCCGACCGGTGGTCACCCGCCGGTGGCGGAGAAGTGCATCGAGTCCGTGAGGGTGTTGAAGTCACCGCCCCAGGCCCACCCGATCGACTCGAACGCCTCGACCACGACCCCGTCGGGATGGATCATCCCGGGCCGGTGCCAGGCGCGGTCGAGGTAGGCGCCGGCCAGCTCCGGGAGGACGAGGTCCTCGCGCTGGTAGGGGTTCTGGAACGGGTTCACGTCGACCGCCAGCCCGTAGGCGTGGGCCGACCACTCGCTCTGTCCCCGCACCGCGCGGCAGACCGTGGCGGCGGTGTTGTTGCCGTCGCCGGTCGGCGGGGCCGCGAGGTCCGCACTGGTGACCAGGCGCATCTCCTCGATCGGGAACCGGGCGCGGTAGAGCCGCCGGAACACGCCCACCACATCGCGGGCCACCCGGACGTCGAGCACCAGCTCACCCGTGTGTGGCTGCTCGTCGAACCCCCAGAAGCCGACCGTGACGTAGCGCAGGTCGGGCAATGCCACCGGGCAGCCCGGTGACCACGACCCTCCCATCCGGCGCCGGACGGCCGGGGTGACCGCCGTGACGGTGGACCGGAACCGGCCGTCCGCGGGCGGGGGCAGCAGGTCGCGTGTCGGCAGCCGGCGGACCCGGAGCTCCTCGGGGGTCGGCAGCACCCGGCCGAAGCCGTCCGGCCGCAGCGGCAACGGTCGCGCCCCGACCTGCCAGTCGTCGAGCGGCGGAGGCTGTGGAGGCCGGGAAGGCGACGGCGTGACGGCCGCCGGTCGTTCCGGCGTCGGCACGGGCGAGGTGACCGGCCCACCGGTCGAGCACGCCGCGAGAAGGAGGCCGAGCAGCAGGACCGCACCGGCCGGCCGGGACATCAGTTCCAGAAGACCGCGACGCCGACGTTCAGCGCGGTCAGCCCGAGCAGCCCGAAGAACAGCCCGTTCGGCAGGGCGGGCTTCTTCCGGTTCGCGACCACCAGCACCGCGATGACGATCGCGACCACGAGCTTCACGCCGACCTTGATGCTGTCGGGCCCCTCGTCCATCCCCTCGAGCACGCCGACGATCAGCAGCCCGGTCAGCACCTGGGTGAGGATGCCGTGGAACATCGCCGCGTTCACCACCCGGGCGTCCGAGCGCAGCTGGACGAACAGCCCGCCGAACAGGGCGGCGAAGCCGATCAGGTGAAGGAAGACGAGGATCTCGTGCAGGATGTCCATCGCACCAACCTATGCGCCAGGACCCGTCAGAGGAGCCGACGGTCCGACGCCCAGCGGGTGAGCTCGTGCCGGGACGACAGCTGCAGCTTGCGCAGCACGCTCGACACGTGCGTCTCCACGGTCTTGATCGAGATGAACAGCTCGCTGGCCACCTCCTTGTAGGCGTAGCCGCGCGCGATCAGCCGCATCACCTCACGCTCACGCTCGGTGAGCCGGTCGAGGTCCTCGTCCACCTGCGCCACCTCGATCGAGCCGGCGAACGCGTCGAGCACGAACCCGGCCAGTCGCGGCGAGAACACGGCGTCGCCGTCGGCGACCCGGTCGATCGCGCTGACCAGCTCCGGACCGGTGATCGTCTTGGTCACGTAGCCCCGGGCACCGCCGCGGATCGTGCCGATCACGTCCTCGGCCGCGTCGGACACACTGAGAGCCAGGAACTTGGTCTCCGGGACCCGGGTCGCGACTCTTCGCATGACCTCGACCCCGCCGCCGCCGGGCAGGTGCACGTCGAGCAGCACCACCTCCGGCTTCAGCTGCATGACCGCGGCCACCGCCTGGTCCACGTCGGCGGCCTCGCCGAGCACCTCGACACTGTCCGCGAGCTCGGCGCGCACGCCGGTGCGGAACATCGCGTGGTCGTCCACGATCACGACGCTGCGCCTTGCCATCAGCTGTCCTCTTTCCTGGTCTCCATGCACAGTCGCACCTCGGTGCCCTCTCCAGGACGGGTGCGCACATCCGCCGTACCGCCGTGCCGATGCATCCGGTCCTGGATGCTGTTGCGCACACCGAGCCGGTCGTCGGGCACCGTTGCCTCCTCGAAGCCGCGGCCCCGGTCGCGCACGAACACCTCCGCGATCGCGTCGCCCATCTCGGCGAAGACGTCGACCTTGTCGGCACCGGAGTGCTTGGCGGCGTTCACCATCGCCTCCCGGGCGGCGAGCACCAGCGGCCGCATCCGTTCCGTCGCGGCGGTGTCGCCGACGGTGACCACCTCGACCGGGACCCCGTGCCCGTCCTCGACCTCCGCGGCCGCCGCACGCAGCGCGCTGGCCACCGATATCTCCGGCTGCGGCTCGTCGGCGTAGAGCCAGGCGCGCAGGTCACGCTCCTGGGCCCGGGCGAGCTTCGCCACCGTCCGGCCGTCCTCGGAGTGCTTCTGGATCAGCGCCAGCGTCTGCAGCACCGAGTCGTGCAGGTG
>JAICRS010000045.1 GCA_025966335.1 Nocardioidaceae bacterium | reverse complement strand
TCATGCAGGCGGTGGCCAAGGACCTGTTGAAGCGCGGCGGCATCCGGGCGATCGAGGCGTTCGGGGACGCGAAGGCGCCGCGGGACCATTTCGGCGGCTGCGTCCTGCCGGCCGACTTCCTGCTCCGGGTCGGCTTCAAGACCCACCGTGCGCATGTCCGCTACCCGCGGATGCGCCTGGAGCTCAAGTCGGTCCTGACCTGGCGCGAGGAGGTCGAGCACGCGCTGGAGAAGCTGCTGGGCGTGGTCCGACCGCACCCGGTGCGTCCCGCGGCCGAGCGTCGCGACCGGTGGACCTGACCCACCAGCGAACTGGTCAGACCGGTCCGTCCGCCTGCGCGCGGAGCGCCGCCCGCAGCTCGCCGAGCCGGAGCACGCCGGTCTTGGCGTCGGCCTCGGGGGAGAGGTAGACCCGCTGCACGGCCACCACGATCGCCTCGGCGACCACGTCCCGGAAGCTCGGGTCCGCGAGGCGGGCGGCGTCGCCCGGGTTGGTGATGTAGCCGACGTCGATCCGGACCGCGGGCATCCGGGTCCGGCGCAGGAAGTCCCAGGTCTTGGTGTGGATCCGCAGGTCGGCGAGGTCGGTGCGGGCCACGATCTCGCGCTGCACCAGGCTCGCGAACCGTTCGCCCACCGACGACCGGACGCCGTGCGCGTCGAGGCCGTAGAAGTACGTCGACACACCGTGCGCGTCCGGGCTCTCGGAGGTGTCCACGTGCAGGGACACCGACAGGTGCGCGTCGGTCCGGTTCGCGAACTGCGCCCGGTCGGCCTCCGTCTCCGGGGCGGCGCCGTCGCCGGGGCTGGTCAGGAACGCCTGGACCCCGGTGGCCACCAGCCGGCCCTCGACCCGCCGGGCCAGGTCCTGGGTGATCTCGGCCGCTCGCCGGGCCAGCTCCGGGTCGGCGGCGGTGCTCGCCGCGGGGTCGATCACCACGATCTTGTTGGTCAGCTGCGGCCCGGCCCGACGGATCCGTTCCTCGGCCCGCATCGCGTTGGGCTGCCCGCCCTTGACGATCGGGGCCAGCCGGGCCAGCGCCTTGAGCGTGGCCGGCCCGCACGTCCCGTCCGGCGGGATCCCGATGTTGCGCTGGAACTCGCGCACCCCCTGCTCGGTCCCCTGCCCGAACAGGCCGTCGACCCGGCCGACCTGGAACCCGAGGTCGAGCAGGCGCTGCTGCAGGGCCACCACGTCGTCACCGGAGAGCAGGTTGCCGGGCACGTGGGTCAGCAGCCGGTCGCCGAGCCGCCAGCGTGCCTCGTCGAGGACCCGGTACGTCGACGGCCCGACCGCGCCGTCCACGGTCAGCCCGCGCTGTTGCTGGAAGGTGCGCACGGCTCGGTCCACGCCCTCGTCGAACCGCTGGTCCTCGGCGGCCGGAGCGGTGCTCGCCTCGAGCAGGCCGAGCCTGGACAGCCGCGCCCGGATCTCCCGGACCGCGTCTCCGGCGTCGCCGAGCCGGAAGGAGGACGGTGCCTCCGTGCGTACGTCGGACACGCTGCCTCCTCGGCGGGTCGGGCCGTCGCGGATCGTGCTCGGGCCAGGAAACGGGACTGTTCTACTCAAACAGACGCAGGGCGGATGTCAATGGTTGCCACGGAGGCCTGATCGTGACCCGCCGCGGGTGGGGCGGGCCGGGGACGGGGGAGACCTTCCCGGGGAGGTGACTCGGTCGCAACGGCTCCGTTCTCGCGCTCAGGCGATGCGGTTGCGACCGACTGAGCCGGAGACGGCCGGGTCTGAGGGGCCGGCAGCGCTCCAGACCAGGCGCCACCTGCGGGTCCCGGACAGAGCACCCGGGCATGCGAAAGGGCGGCCACCCGGGTGCTCCGGATGACCGCCCCTCCATGCGAGCGGATGCACAAGTCGGCGTGGATCAGGCGATGAAGTCGCTGAGCTCGTTGAGCAGCGCGGCCTTCGGCTTGGCGCCGACGATCTGCTTGACGACCTCACCGTTCTGGTAGACGTTCAGCGTCGGGATGCCGGTGACCCGGTAGGCGGCCGGGGTGACCGGGTTCTCGTCGACGTTCATCTTCACGAACGTGATCTTGTCGCCGTGCTCCTTGCTGATCTCGTCGAGGATCGGCGAGACCTGGCGGCACGGACCGCACCACTCGGCCCAGAAGTCGACCAGGACGGGCTTGTCGGACTTCAGCACCTGGGTGTCGAAGTCGGAGTCGGTTACTGCTTGCATCTCGGCCACGCGGTGCTCCTTCGAAATCGGGCTTGTCATCCTATTCAACACGGGTCCGCCGACAATTCATTCCCGACTTGTCAGCCCCTGTGACCGCTATAGCGCGCACACCGCCTGACAAGTCGGTGAGAAGGGTCAGGCGCCGGCGACCTGGACCTGCTCGCTGAGCATCTCCGCGGCGATGCCGGCCGACGAGGTGTTCGCGGCGTGGTCGAGGTCGGCGAGGTACCGCTCCGCGTCCAGCGCAGCGGCACAGCCGGTCCCGGCCGCGGTGACCGCCTGCCGGTAGTGGTGGTCGACCAGGTCGCCGCAGGCGAAGACGCCCGGCATGTTCGTCCTGGTCGCCGGGTGGTCGACCAGTACGTAGCCCTCCTCGTCGAGGCGGACCTGCCCGTGCAGCAGCTCCGAGCGCGGGTCGTGGCCGATCGCGATGAACAGGCCGGTGGCGTCCAGCTCGCGCTTCTCGCCGGTCACCGTGTCGACCAGGGTGAGGCCGGTCAGCTTGTCGTCGCCGTGGATGGTCTCCACCGCGGAGTTCCACGCGAAGTCGATCTTGGGGTCCGCGAACGCCCGGTCCTGCATGATCTTGGACGCGCGCAGCTCGTCGCGGCGGTGGATCAGGGTGACCTTGGAGGCGAACCGGGACAGGAAGGTGGCCTCCTCGATGGCGGAGTCACCGCCACCGACGACCGCGATGTGCTGGTCCCGGAAGAAGAAGCCGTCACAGGTCGCGCACCAGCTGACGCCGTGCCCGGAGAGGCGGTCCTCGTGCTCGAGCCCGAGCTTGCGGTAGCCCGAGCCCATCGCCAGCACCACCGCGCGGGCCCGGAACTCCTCGCCGACGGAGTTCTTGACGACCTTCAGCTCACCCGTCAGGTCGACCGCGGTCACGTCGTCGGCGACCAGCTCGGCACCGAACCGCTCGGCCTGGGCGCGCATCTCGTCCATCAGCTGCGGGCCCATGATCCCATCCCGGAAGCCGGGGAAGTTCTCCACCTCGGTGGTGTTCATCAGCGCGCCGCCTGCGGTGACCGACCCCTCGAACACCAGCGGTGCCAGGTTCGCGCGGGCGGCGTAGACCGCAGCGGTGTAGCCCGCGGGGCCCGATCCGATGATGATGACGTTGCGTACGTCCTGTTCCGCCATGGTGATTCGGTGCTCCTGGTTCGGTGAGACAGCGTGCCGGTCCTCGGTCCGCGCACGAGCGGGCCGGTGCGCCGCTTCGGAGCGGCACATATCGACACAACCGATCCTAGGCACGCGACATTCCCGGACAACAGCCGGAGGCCGCGACGCGCCGGACCGGCCTACCGGGCGTCCACGGTCGTGGTCACCACCGGCGAGGTGGCGTCGTCGCAGGGGTAGACCTCGACCGCTCGGCGGCCGTCCCGCGCCGCCCGGAACACCAGCGTGGCGCGCTCCCCGTCCAGGCGTACGGCGACCGCGAGATCCCCACGTCGCAGGTCCGGTGACAGGCACGAGCCGACCACGGACCTCTCGGACAGCAGCTGGGGACCGTCCCCGTCGGCGGACACGGCCGGTGTGAAGGCCAGGATCCGGGCCGCGTCGACGGTCACCGACTCCGTGCGCAACCGCGGCAGGGACCTCGCCGCGGCGCCCCGCGGGGGGACGGCCGGCTCGGGAGCGGCCTCGGCCCGGTCCCGATCGTTGTCCTCCACGGCCGAACCGGCATCGAGCTGCTCTCTCATCACCGAACCGCCCTCGGCGGAACCCGCCGTCGCGGAGTCACTGGCCCCACCGCCGAGGTCGTCCATCACGTTGCCGAGGCCGACACCGAGCAGCGAGACAGCGGCCGCGGCCACCAGCACCTTGGGCCACCGGCGGGTGCGCCGCTCGGGGAGGTCGGTCACGGCCGCGGTCCGGACGGCGGTCCCCGCGGCGGTGTCGGTGTCCCGTCGCGGGTCGGCGGGCTCGGTCTTCAGGCCGGCGAGCACCTCGTCGAGCCGGTGCACGACATCCGGGGGTGTCTGGAGCGGGCCGGCCGCGGCGGCGAGCAGTCGACGTACCGCCTCCTCGTCGGTCGCGCCGAGGGTCTCCTGCGGGCCGAGGTTCTCGGGCTCCTCAGGCGTCACTGTTCGTCACCTCCTCGGTGGTGTGTGCGTCGCCCCGGTCAGCAGGTTGGACGCGCGAGGCCGCGCCCGGGTTCCCTTCCCGGAGCCCGGCGAGCAGCGGGAGCAGCCGGGCGCGCCCGCGCGAGCAGCGGCTCTTGACCGTCCCCGGGGCGCAGTCCAGGATCCGGGCGGCCTCGTCGACGGAATAGCCCTCCATGTCGACCAGGACCAGCGCCGCCCGCTGCTCGACGGGGAGCGAGCCAAGGGCGGTGAGGACCGCGGAGCGCTGCTCGTCGTCGAGGACCAGGTCGGCCGGGTCGGACCGGTCCGCGCCCCCCGTCGTGCTCGTGGCCAGGGCCCCACGGCCGGCGTACTCCTCCAGGTCCTCGGGCAGCGCGTCGGCCGACCGGACCTTGCGTCGGCGCAGCCGGTCCAGGCACGCGTTCACCACGATCCGGTGCAGCCAGGTGGTCACCGCCGCGTCCCCGCGGTAGGAGTCCGCCCGACGGAACGCGGAGACCATCGCGTCCTGCAGCGCATCGGCCGCTTCCTCCGGGTCGCCGGTGGTGCGCAGGGCGACCGCCCAGAGCCGGTCCCGGTGCCGGGCGAACAGCGTGCCGAACGCGTCGGAGTCACCGGCGAGGTGCGCGACCAGCAGCGCCCGGTCATCGGTGCTCGCCGTGACCTCCCCCGGGCGGTCGGTCATGACCGGACGGTGATCTCGGCGACCCGGCCCTTGTAGTCGCCGTCGACCGGTGGCAGCGCGGTCAGCCAGACCACGAGGTAACGGGTGGTCACCGGCTCGTCCGGGGTGAGGGTCAGCTTCGGGCCGGCGCCCCCGGCGGCCGCCACCCGCCGCAGGCCGTCGGTGCTCGTTGGCGCGCCGAACTCCTCCGGCGCGGCGAGCAGCTCGACGCCGTAGGGCCGGCCGCCCAGGGTGAGCTCCACCTCGGAGACCTCGGCCGGGTCGCCCAGGTCGAGCAGCAGCCCGACGCCCGCCTTCTGCAGCTCGAGCGGGTCGAAGTAGGTCAACGTCTCCCAGGCCGTGGCCGGGTCACCGTCGATCGCGAGGGGCGCCAGCTGCCCGTTCTCCTCACCGGAGTCGCTGTCCGGGTCGAAGTCGCTGATCTCGGCCACCGTGACCGGCCGGGCCGGCGCGTCCTGGGACTGCCCGGCCGCCGGGGTCTCGTTCGCGGTCGTGCCGCCGCCCCCCGAGCCGCGCCCGAGGTTGAACGCGACGACCACCGCGATCACGAGCAGGATCGTGACCGCCACGATCGCCGCCAGCCGCAGCCAGCTCTTCCCGGCGTCGCGGGTGTCCCAGCCGCCGGTGTCCTCGGTGTCGTCGGGGGTGTCCGCGTCCGGTCCCCAGATGGCGGGCAGCGAACCGGTGTTTCCGCTGCGACCGGTGCTGAACGCGGCGCCAGAGGCGGCCGTCCCCGCCGCGGCACCCCCGGCTGCGGTCCGGGTCGCTCCGGTGCCCGGCCGGTCCTCCGGCCGGGTCCGTTGCGGATCGGGGTCCCGCCGGGTGGCCCGGCCCTGCGGCGGGTCCGGCGCGAACAGCGGCTTGGGCTCGAGGTCGGGCAGCGGCGGTGGTGGCGCGGGGCGGTACCGCTGCTCCTCGTCCTTGCGCAGGCCGCGGGTCCGGCCGGGCGACACCCAGCCCACCCCGGTGTCATCGTCGAAGAACAACGGCGTGCCGGCCTGGGTCTCCTCCGGGTCGCGCCGGGTCGGCGCGTCGGGGTCCGCGTCGCCGTCGCCGCCCTCCGGCTCCTCGACCGGCGCCCGGTGCTGGCCGCCGGTGGTCGCGACCGTGTCCGCGGGATCCGGGGGCCCCGTCGACGTGGGCGGGACGGCCGCGTGTGCCCCGGTGGCGCCGAGCGCCCGGTCGATCTCGTCCCGGTCGAGCACCGTGGTCGGATCGTGGCCGACCTGCAGGCCGGCCGGGTCCCCGATGAAGTCGCTGAGCGCCGCACAGATCTCGTGCGCGGTCTCGATCGGCATCGCGTCCTGGTGCGCCTCGGCGTTGAGGACGCGGTCGCAGATCGCGTCGAGCGGGCGGGGCACGCCGGCCCGGACCTGCCGCGGTCGCAGCGACCGCCCGTGCTCGAGCGGGGCGGGCGGAAGACTGGACCCGGCGGAGCCGGGCCACCGGCCGACCAGCGTGGCGTAGAGCAGCGCGGCGAGGTTCACCACGTCGGACTCGTGCTCGCTGAGCGGCGGCGCGCCCTCATGGTCCGGCTGGTGGCGACCGTTGAGGACCGCGTCCACGACGAAGCCGATCAGCTTCACGGAGCCGGCCTCGGTGACCATCACGTTCTCCGGCAGCAGCCGGCCGTGGGCGATGCCGTGCTGGTGCGCGGTGGTGATCGCCTCGGCGACCTCCTTCACGAGCCAGGCGGCGCGGCGCGCCGGGAGCGGGCCCTCGGCGAGCATGTGGTCCAGGGAGATCCCGGTGCCCCACTCGTTGACGACGTAGACGAAGCCGTCCTCCTTCGCGGCGTCGAGCACGCGCAGGAAGTGGCCGTCGGTCACGGTGGCGGAGGTGCGTGCGGCGACGAGCAGGGCGTCGGCGCGGGGGTCGTCGGCGTCGACCACGTTGACGGCCACGTTGCGGGCCAGGGTCCGGTCGGTGGCCCGCCAGAACTTGGCGCCGGCGGTCTCGTTGACGAGGTCCTCGAGCCGGAAGCGCCCGGCCAGGACGGTCCCCGGTCCCATCGACTGCTCGGTCACGGCCCTCCTCGCTCGGTGTCTGGGTGGCCTCTTCGAAGAAAACTACATGCTATGGGTTGGCCGATCTGCGCAGACGGCCAGGAAGCCGGGCGGTGACCAGGTCCAGCACGCTCGTCACCTCGGTGATCCGCATCGCCCTGGCCAGCGTCAGGAACACCACGACGTCCAGTCCCGCGACGAGGAGGAGCATCACGACCGACTGCAGCTTGGTGTCGTCCACGGGCCACAGCTGCTGCACGCCGTACTGCGCCGCCCACGCTGCTCCGGTCGCGATCCCGGCGGCGATCAGCAGCCGGACCAGGAACCGGACCAGGACCGGGGTCTGCAGGCCACCGAGCAGCGACCGGAGCAACAGGTAGGACACGGCCGCGCCGACCGCGTAGGCCCCGCCGTAGGCCAGGACCAGGGCCGAGGCGGTGTGGTCGGCCGACATCACGGAGGTCAGCGTGATGGCCAGCGCGATGTTGCCGGCCGCGATCACGCACTGCACCCAGAACACCGTGCGGGTGCGCTCCAGGGAGTAGTAGCCGCGCAGCATCAGGTAGTGGACGGTGAAGAACACCAGGCCGATCCCGAACAGCGACAGCGGCAGCGCGTAGTCGGGGAACGCCTCGGACGCGGCCAACCAGCCGAAGACCACGTTCGCGAGGTCGTAGGAGATCAGCGGCAGCAGCAGCGCGAACGGGATGATCAGCGTCAGCGTGGTCCGCAGCGTCGAGGCGACGCCGCGCGCGACCCCGGCGAGGTCGTGGTCGGCGGCGTAGGCCGAGAGCCGCGGCAGCACCGCCGTGGCCAGGGAGACCGTCGCGATCGCGTGCGGCACCATCACCAGCAGGAAGGTCTGGGAGTAGATGGTGTAGCCGGTGCCGGGATCCTCCCCGCCCAGGCCGGATGCGGCGCCGTCGGAGGCCAGGCGTACGACGACCGTGTAGGCGATCTGGTTGACGACGACGAACAGCACCGTCCAGAGACCCAGCCGCAGGGTGTGGCCGAGTCCGGTGCCGCGGAAGTCGAACCGGGGCCGGAACCGGAACCCGGCCGCCCTCAAGTAGGGCAGCAGCACCAGCAGCTGCAGCACGATGCCGAGCGTGGAGCCGATGCCGAGCAGCTGCTCCTGCCCGCTGGTGTAGGCGCTGGTGTCGTCCGGGGCGGCCGGGCCGAAGACCACGAGGTGGACGACGAGTACGCCGACCGAGACCACGTTGTTCGCGATCGGGGCCCACATCATCGGCCCGAACCGGCCGCGGGCGTTCAGGACCTGCCCGACCAGGACGAACATCCCGTAGAAGAAGACCTGCGGCAGGCAGTAGCGGGCGAAGTCGATGATCGACTCGCGCTGCTCGGCGAGCTCGGGCGTGAAGTAGTCGGGCGAGAGGAAGACCCGCATCAGCCAGGGCGCTGTCAGCACCAGCACCGCGGTCACCCCGGCCAGGAAGAGGCCGGCCAGGGTGATGATCCGGTTGGTGTAGGCCTCGCCGCCGTCCGCGTCGTTCTTCATCGCCCGGACCAGCTGCGGCACCAGCACCGCGTTGAAGATGCCGCCGGCCAGCAGGATGTAGACCATGTTCGGGATCGTGTTCGCGATGTTGAACAGGTCCGCGTGCAGGTAGGCGCCGAGGGCGGCTGCGAGCAGGGCGCTGCGGATGAACCCGCTCAGCCGGGAGACGACGGTGCCGGTGGCCATCACCGCGCTCGAGCTGAGGATGCTCCGGTTCTCCGCGGCCTCGCCCGCTGTGTCCCGGCTCATCGGGAGGATTCCTCCAACAACGGCCCGGGGGTCGCCTTGCGCTCCCGGACCCGGCTGAAGATCCGCATGCCGGCGGTGCCGAACAGCACCGCCGCTCCGACTCCCATGATCACCCAGATCACCAGCCCGACCTGGCTGCTCCGGACCGCGAACTTGGTGGTGTTGCCGAGCGGCTGGCCGTCGGAGTTGGTGGGCACCAGCGTCACCGAGTGCACGCCGATGTCCTCGGCGGTGGCCCGCAGCCGCACCGAGGCGCGCTGCCCGGGACCGAGCGAGACGGGGTCGGGCGGGAAGATCTCCAGGTCCGGGCTGCTGGTCCGGGCGTCGATGCCGACGGTCACCGGCTCCTGGAGACCGTTGACCACGGTCACCTGGAACGTCCCCTCCTCGCTGGACATCGTCACGAACGAGGGGCCGTCGATCGAGATCTGCTCCATCCGGGCGCGGATCGTCTTCGTGATCTCACGGGTCCGCGTCGCCGCCGCGTGCGCGCGCCCCCGCACCCGGTAGGACGAGCCGAGCATCGCCGACTTGGCGAGGTACTCGTCGACGGTGTCGTTGCGGGCGAGGAGGTTGGCGTAGACGTTGCCGGTGCGGACCAGCTCCTCGGTGGCGAGCAGGTTCGCGATCGGCAGCTCGGCGCGTTGCTCGCGCGGTGGGTAGGCCAGCCGCGCGTCGTACCTGCGCTTGTCGTCGCCGGCCGAGCCGATCACCTGTGCGGTGGGCAGGCTCACCGTGCGCAGCCAGGGCACGTTCAGCCCGGAGAAGAAGTCGGCGCTGCGCCAGTCGCTGCCCGGGTCCCAGAACTGCGGGGTGGTCACCACCAGCGGCTGGTCGCCCTGGTCCGAGAGCGCGTGCACGGCGGCCTCGCTGAGCAGCCGCTGCCGCATCGCGATCGCCCGGAACCGGGGCGCGGGACCCGGCCCGCCGTCACCCGCGGAGGTGTCAGCGAGCACGATCTCGTTGCCCTGCGTGGTCTCGATCACGGTGTCATCCGTCGCCGGGGCGGCCGCGTCGGAGAGCAGCAGCGGGACCTCGTCGTCGAGCTGGGACAGGGCAGGGTTCGGCAGGTAGCCGGTGGGCGGCGCGATCACCGGACCGGCGTCGATGCCGAGGTTCTCCAGGGTGGAGGCGCTGAGAGCGCTCGCGCGCTCCACCGTCTCGGCGAAGTCGGCCCGGGTGAGCGCCGCCACGTCGACGTCGCCGTAGGGCACGGCCAGGACGGCATGCTGATCGGCCTGGCGGCGGAACAGGTCCAGCCAGGTGGCGGCCTCCTCGGCCTGCGCGGAGACCAGCGGCGGCTCCTCCGTGTCCGGCTCGTCGGTGAGCGGGGAGGAGGGGGAGGGACTCTCGCCCGGCGCGGGGGTGGCCTCGTCCTCGGCCGCCTCGTCGGTCGGGCCGCTGTCCATCGGCGGGTTGTCCTCGGCGACCGACTGGGCCGCGTCCAGGACGGCCGGGTCCACCACCCAGGTCAGGGAGACCTGGTCCGACGTGCCGCTCAGCTCCACCAGCCGGGACAGGCGGCCCTCCGGCCCGAGGAGCTCCTGCCACCCGGGCAGGCCCTTGAGGGCGCCGTCGACGTGGCGACGCACCGGTGCCTTGATCGGGACGACCAGGGACAGCGACGTACTCGGCCCTCGGCGCTCCATCAACGGGATGAACGTGCGGGCACGGCCGTCGGCGACCGAGTCCCGCAGCCCCTCGTTGGCGCCGAGGACATGTACGCCGAGCCAGTAGGCGCCGGACGCCCCGCTGATCTCGAGCGCGCTGCGCGGCACCGAGAGGATGTAGTTGGTGCTCGACCCGGGGGCGAGGTCGCCGACCTCGCTGTACAGACCGGGAGCGAGCAGCCGGCCGCCGACCTCCAGCGTGGGATCGGTCTCGCTGGCCGCCTCGAGCTCGTCGGTGCGGGTGAACGGCTCCGGTGAGGTGAGCAGGTAGACGTTGAGGTCGGTCCAGGTCGCGTCCGAGTTGTTGGTGATCTGGCCGCTGACGGTGATCCGGCCCTTCTGCGGGATCGTCGACGGGGACAGCGAGTCGATGGTCACCTGGAGCGGTGCCCGGTCGTCCTCGCCGGCCGACGCGGGCACGCTCACCGCCGGCAGCACCGTCGCCATCAAACCTGTCGCCAGGCATGCGGCAAGGCGCGTGAGGACGGAGCGGGTCACGCGGACGATGCTAACGGCGAACCGAAGGCCGATCCGGTGACCCTCCGGTGGTCGGCGGCCCCGTTCCGCGGAACTAGAGTGGTCTCCCGTGTCCGACGAGCCCGAGTCCACCCTGCGGATGAGTGACGTGCAACGCACGGCCGTCCGCGAGCTGCTGCGCATCGCTCCGGTGATCGACGAGCTCGGTGCCCGGTTCGAGAAGGCCGGTGAACAGATCGCGCTGGTCGGTGGGCCGGTGCGCGACGCGATGCTCGGCCGGCTGCAGAACGATCTCGACTTCACCACCTCCGCGCGTCCCGAGGTCACCGAGAAGCTGCTCAAGGGCTGGGCGGACGCGATCTGGGACATGGGCCGGGCGTTCGGCACGATCGGCTGCCGCAAGGGACCGTGGCAGGTGGAGATCACCACGTTCCGCTCCGACACGTACGACGCCTCCTCCCGCAAGCCCGAGGTGCAGTACGGCGACTCGCTGGCCGGTGACCTGCACCGGCGGGACTTCACCGTGAACGCGATGGCGGTGACGCTGCCCGGCCGGGACTTCGAGGACCCGTTCGGGGGGCTGGTCGACCTGGCGAACCAGGTGCTCCGCACCCCTGGCACGCCGGAGGACTCCTTCTCCGACGACCCGTTGCGGATGATGCGGGCCGCCCGGTTCTCCGCGCAGCTGGGCTTCACCGTGGACCCGGCGGTCAAGGCGGCGATGACCGACATGGCGGCGCGGATCGAGATCGTCTCTCCCGAACGGGTCCGCGACGAGCTGGTGAAGCTGGTCACCGCCCCCTGGCCGCGGCGCGGCCTCGAGCTGCTCGTCGACACCGGGCTGGCCGACCACGTGATTCCCGAGCTGCCGGCGCTGGCCCTCGAACGGGACGAGCACCACCGGCACAAGGACGTCTACGAGCACACGCTCACCGTGCTCGAGCAGGCCATCGAGCTCGAGCACCGGCTGGGCGGCGGGCCCGACTTCGTGTCCCGGTTCGCGGCGCTGATGCACGACGTCGGCAAGCCGCGGACCCGCAAGTTCCAGGATGACGGGTCGGTCACCTTCCACCACCACGACGTGGTGGGCGCGAAGATCACCCGGAAACGGATGAAGGCGCTGCGCTTCTCCAACGAGCAGATCGCCGCCGTCTCGGAGCTCGTCGAGCTGCACCTGCGCTTCCACGGGTACGGCTCGGGGGAGTGGACCGACTCCGCGGTGCGTCGCTACGTCCGCGATGCCGGTGACCAGCTCGAGCGGCTGCACATCCTGACCCGTGCCGACTGCACCACCCGCAACCGGCGGAAGGCGGACCGGCTGCGGCGCACCTATGACGACCTCGAGGAGCGGATCGCCCGGCTGGCCGAGGAGGAGGAGCTGGCCTCGATCCGGCCGGACCTGGACGGCAACCAGATCATGGAGATCCTCGGGATC
This sequence comes from Nocardioidaceae bacterium, assembly GCA_025966335.1. Classification (GTDB taxonomy): domain Bacteria; phylum Actinomycetota; class Actinomycetes; order Propionibacteriales; family Nocardioidaceae; genus Nocardioides_C. The sequence continues at coordinate 3,529 of JAICRS010000045.1, read as the reverse complement.
GGCCCGGGTCGCGAGGTCGGCCGCGCCTACAAGCACCTGATGGAGCTGCGGATGGATCGTGGCCCGATGTCCCAGGAGGAGGCCACAGCCGCCCTCCTCGAGTGGTGGTCCTCCCAGGGCTGACCACGACGTCGTACGCTCCCTTCATGCAAAGTGAGCTCTTCGCACAGTCCAACCTCGAGGTCGAGGGCCAGTCCCGGTTCGCGCTGCAGAACAGCCAGCTGCTCCGCGTCGCGTTCGGCGACGACGTGCTCGCCGTCAAGGGCGCGATGGTCGCCTACCAGGGCCAGATCCAGTTCCACCACGAGAAGTCCGGCAGCATGGGCAAGCTCCTGAAGAAGGTGCTGACCAGCGAGGACATGCCGCTGATGCGGGTCAGCGGTCAGGGCGAGGTGTTCTTCGCCAACGAGGCCGGTTATGTCTACCTGCTCGAGCTCGCCGGCGACGGGATCAGCGTCAACGGCCGCAACCTGCTCGCCTTCGACGCCTCCCTGCAGTGGGACATCAACCGGGTCAAGGGCGCCGGGATGATGGCGGGCGGCCTGTTCAACACCACGGTCACCGGCACCGGCACGGTCGCGCTGTGCACGGTCGGCCACCCGGTCGTCCTCGACTGCTCCCAGCAGCAGACCTTCGTCGACGTGCAGGCCGCCGTCGCCTGGTCCGCCAACCTGGTCCCGCAGGTCGTCTCCAGCCTGAACATGAAGTCGATGCTGCGCGGCGGGTCCGGTGAGGCGTTCCAGTACTCCTTCCACGGACCCGGTTTCGTCGTCGTCCAGCCGCACGAGTGGGTGCCTCCGACCCAGCAGTCCGGTGGCGGCAAGGGTGGCTCGCTCGGGGACCTCTTCAACGGCTGAGCCTCAGCGGCGCCGATCTCAGCGGCCCCGGGCGAGGATCGACCCTCCCCGCAGGGTCCGGTCCCGGGTCAGCCACGCGTAGACCAGCGCGGTGCCGACATAGCCGAGCGCGACCGCGGCCAGCACCGGGTAGGACTTCCCGTTCGGCGGGAGTACGACGGCGGCGACGGCTGCGGCTGCGACGAACGCCACGTTGAAGATCACGTCGTACAACGAGAACACCCGGCCGCGGTAGGCGTCGTCGACGTAGGCCTGCACGAACGTGTCCACACAGATCTTGATGCCCTGCGACGCGAGCCCGAGCACGAACGACGCGACCAGCAGCGCCGGCACGGTGTAGAGCGCGCCCGGGAAGAGCTGGGTCGCGGCCGCCACGCCGAGCAGCAGCAGGATCCAGGTGCGCGAGCTGACCCGGTCGGTGACCAGCGGAGTGACCACCGCGGCGGACACGAAGCCGGCACCGCTGACCAGGACCGCGATCGACAGGCCGTTGAACGCGGCGTCCACGTCGTCGGGGTAGAAGTAGTTGCGGTAGAGCAGGATCAGCGCCACCGTCGAGATCCCGTAGAAGAACCGGTGCGCGCCGATCGCGATCAGTCCGTGCGCCGCGGGTCCGCGCCGGCGCAGGTGGCGAAGTCCCTCCACCATGCCGCGGACGACGTTGCGCACCGCCTCGCGCACGGCCGGCCGGGCCGGGTCGAAGTCCGGACCGAGCAGGTCCCTCGGGATGCGGAGCGCGAGCGCACCCGCGACGGCGTACAGCCCGGCCGCCGTGACCAGCACGCCGAGGTCCCCGTCCACCTCGAGCAGCTCCCACAGGATCCGCAGCGCCGTACCCGAGGCCAGCCCGAGGATGAACGCCAGCGTCCCCCCGGTCGGTGTCAGCGCGTTGGCGACGATCAGCTCGTCGCGGCGTACGACGTGCGGCAGGGCTGCGCTCAGACCGGCCAGCAGGAACCGGTTCACCGACAGGCACACCAGGATGAGCAGGAACAGCCACGGTCCCCGCAGGTCGGAGGCGACGCCGACGGCGAGCAGGAGCAGCAGGCCCACCCGGACGAAGTTGGCCAGCGCGAGCACCTGTCGGCGTGACCACCGGTCGAGGAGCACACCGGCGAACGGGCCGAGCACGCTGAACGGCAGCAGCACGGTGGCCAGCGCCGCGGCGATCGCAGTCGGTGACGGCTGCTGCTGGGGGGAGAAGATCACGTACGACGCGAGCGCCACCTGGAACACGCCGTCGGAGAACTGGCTCGCCACCCGGACCGCGAACAGCCGGCGGAACCACTGGCCGCGCAACAGGTGCATCAGCTGGCGGGCGGCGCGCAATGGGGTCTCGCTTTGTCGGTCGGGGACGTCTCCACGACACTAGCCGGGGCCTCGAGACGATGTGGAGAACCGATGGAGCAGTACGCCGACCCGCGCGACGCGTTCGACCTGGCACCGGGAACCGTGCACCTCAACCACGGGTCGTTCGGGGCGGTGCCTCGGGTGGCCGCGGCCCGGCAGGACGAGATCGCCCGGGAGCAACGGTGCAGCTTCCACCGGTTCTACGACCGTGTCCTGTTCCCCCTGCAGGAGCGCGCCCGGGTCGAGGTCGCGGACTGGCTGGGAGTGGACCGGGACGGGTTCGTGTTCAGCACGAACGCGACGACGGCGATGACCACGGCCCTCGGCTGCCTCGACCTCCGGCCGGGGGACCAGGTGCTCACCACGAACGTCGAGTACCCGTCGACCTACGCCAATCTTCGCCGGGCCTGCAGCGAGAGCGGCGCGGAGCTGGTCGTCGTCGAGGTCGACGGTCTCGACGATGCCGCCGTGCTCGACCGGATGACCGGCGCGGTCGGTCCGGCGACAGCGGTCGTGGTGGTCAGCTGGGTGACCTCACCGTGGTCCACGACGCTGCCCGTGCGCGAGCTGCACGACGCCCTGTCCGCCTCACGGGCGGTGCTGGTGGTCGACGCCGCACACGTGCCGGGGCTGCTCGCGGTGGACCTGGCCGAGCTGGCGACGGCCTTCGTCTGCCTCACGCTGCACAAGTGGGCGTGCTTCCCGCAGGGGACCGGGGGTCTGTCGGTCCCGGCGACCCATCGTGATCGCGCCCGGCCCCTCGTGGACGCGGTGTTCGCCGACTCGCCGGTGATGACCGAGCGGTTCGCCTGGTCCGGGACCGACGACCGCAGCGGCTTCCTGGTGGCCGGTGAGGTGCTGCAGGTGCATCGTCGCGCCGACCAGCTGGGCTGGACCCGGGCCGCGGAGGCGGTCGCGGACCACGCCCGGCAGCGGTTGGGCGACGTGTGGCCGGAGGCGGTGCCGGTCAGCGACCCGCGGGTACGGCGGATGCTCACGTGGCGACTGCCGCAGGTCGGGGAGAGCGGGCTCAAGACCTTCCTGCGCGACCAGGAGGTGTGGACCTGGCTCGGGGAGGTCGGCGGCGAGACGCACCTGCGGCTCAGCGCCGCCTGGTACAACACCGTGGACGACGTCGAGAGGCTGGTCGACCTGCTCGGGCGGTTCCGCACGACGAGGTGACGCTGCGCCGTACGGCCCGGTCACTCCCCATGGAGAACTGCCGCTCCCCATGGCGCGAAGGCCATGGGGAGCGGGAGATCGGCTGCATACCGTGGTGATCAGCCGGCGAGACCGGGGGTCAGCGGTCGACCTCGCCGCGG
>JAICRS010000024.1 GCA_025966335.1 Nocardioidaceae bacterium | reverse complement strand
TGGTGCGCAGGCGCAAGGTCAGCGACGGGTCGCCTGCGAGATGCCGGGCGTCGAGCAGACCGAGCGCCACCCGCAGGTCGTCCTCAGCAGCGGTGGTCACCTGTGACATCGACCGCACCGCGTGGTCGACCGTGGTATTGGAGTCCCACAGCGGGTACCAGAGGCAGGTCGCCACCTCGCCCACCTCCACGTCCTCGTCGTGGACCAGGACCACGTCGAGGTCACTGAACTGCGCGAGCTCGCCGCGCCCGTAGCCACCGACCGCGACCAGCGCCAGGCCCGGCGGATCCGGATCGGTCACGGCAGCGGCGAACGCCGCCGCGCACAAGGCGTCGGCGGCGTCCGTGCGCTGCTTCCTCTCCGCGGCGGTCACGGTGTGGTCAGAGCGCTGCCTCGTCGCGGTCCCCGGTGCGCACCCGGACCACCCCGTCGACCGGCACCACCCACACCTTGCCGTCGCCGATCCGGCCGGTCTGCGCCGACTTCACGATGATGCCGACCACGTCGTCGGCGTCCGGGTCGTCCACGACGATCTCGATCCGGATCTTCGGCACCAGAGCGATGTCGTACTCGGCGCCGCGATACACCTCGGTGTGTCCCTTCTGCCGGCCGTAGCCGCTGACCTCGCTGACGGTCATCCCGGTGACACCGAACGTCTCCAGCGCCTCGCGGACCTCGTCCCACTTGTGCGGCTTGATCACCGCGGTGACGAGCTTCATGCCTTCACCTTCCTCTCGCTGGCTTCGTCTGCCCGGTCCCGTCCGGCCGCGGCGACCGCCCCGGGTGAGCTGCTGCGACTGCTGGAGGTGGAGTGCAGGTCGTACGCCGTCTCGGCGTGCGTGACCAGGTCGATGCCGGCCACCTCGTGGTCCTCGTCGACGCGGAAGCCGATCGTCTTCTCAAGGGCAGTTCCGATCAGGTAGGTGGCCGTGAAGGAGACGACCAGCACCACCAGGGCACCGACCACCTGCCGCCACAGCTGGTCGACGCCGCCGCCGTAGAACAGCCCGTCGATCCCCGCCGGGGCGGCCGCCGTGGCCAGGAACCCGACGCCGATGGTCCCGACCAGTCCACCGACGAGGTGTACGCCCACGACATCGAGCGAGTCGTCGTACCCCAGCCGGTACTTCAGACCGACCGCCAGCGCGCAGAGCCCGCCGGCGACCAGGCCGAGCCCGATCGAGCCGACCGGGGACAGCGCCGAGCAGGCGGGGGTGATCGCGACCAGGCCGGCGACCACCCCGGACGCGCCGCCGAGGGAGGTGGCGTGCCCGTCCCGGAGCCGTTCGACCAGCAGCCAGCCGAGCGAGGCCGCCGCGGTGGCGACCAGCGTGTTCACCCAGGCGACCGCCGCCAGGTTGTTCGCGGCGAGGGCGGAGCCGGCGTTGAAGCCGAACCAGCCGAACCAGAGCAGCCCGGCACCGAGCATCACCAGCGGGAGGTTGTGCGGACGGATCGCCTCCTTGCCGAAGCCGGTGCGCCGGCCGAGCACCAGCGCGAGCGCGAGCCCCGCGGCGCCGGCGTTGATGTGCACCGCGGTCCCGCCCGCGAAGTCGATCGCGGCCAGGTCGTTGGCGATCCAGCCGCCGACGTGCTCTCCGGCGGAGAAGTCGAACACCCAGTGCGCGACGGGGAAGTAGACAAGCGTGGCCCACACGCCCGCGAACACCATCCAGGTGCCGAACCTGGCGCGGTCGGCGATGGCCCCGGAGATCAGGGCGACCGTGATGATCGCGAAGACCGCCTGGAAACCGACGAAGGCCATCGGCGGTAGTCCGCCGGCCTCGCCGGTGACGTCTGCCATCAGGCCGTCCAGCCCGAGGTACTGGGTCGGGTCGCCGAGCAGGCCGAGTCCCACGTCGTCGCCGAACGCCATCGAGTAGCCGTAGAGCACCCACAGCACGCTGATCAGCGCGAGCGCCCCGAAGCTCATCATCATCATGTTCAGCACGCTCTTGGAGCGGACCATGCCGCCGTAGAAGAGAGCGAGCCCGGGTGTCATCAACAGCACCAGCGCTGCCGATGTGAGCACCCAGGCGGTGTCGCCGGTGTTGGTCATGTTCCTCAACCTCGTGTCGTGTCACGGGAGGGTGCGTCGGGCCGGACGACAGTGGCCGGCCCGACGTACCCCGGTGAGCCACGACTCTGGCCGGGCGACGTTTCGCCGGACGACTCGTCTTGTTGCGCAGCGGTGACGAGATCGCCCGGCGTGTTACGACCGGATGAACCGCATTTCCGTACCTGAAGCGTGGATTCGTATCGGAACTGCCCGTATCGTTAGTTTCATGACGAACGTCGTGGAAACGCACGCATCCGAGGCCCCGGTACGGCGCGGCCGTGGTCGCCCCCGCAACCCGGAGACGGACACCAGGATCACCGAGGCGGCCGCCGAGCTGATGCTGGAGCGTGGCTTCGACAAGATGACCGTCGACGACGTGGCGGCGCGGGCGGGCGTCGGCAAGGCGACGGTCTACCGGCGATGGCCCTCGAAGGAGGACCTCGCGGTCGCGGCGATGCAGGAGATCTACTCCGCGGAGATCCCCGACCCCGACACCGGGGCTATCCGCTCCGACCTGGTCGAGAGCTTCCGCAACGTGCTCGGCTTCGTGAACTCCCCAGCCGGTCAGGCCTACCTACGGATGTCGATCGCCGAGTCGGTCCGCGACCCGCGGATCGCGGCGCTGTACCGGGCGTCCACCGAGCGCGCCGAGGACCAGGCGTGCCGGATGTACGAGCGCGCGATCGCGCGTGGCGAGGTCCGCGACGACATCGACCTGCTGGCCACGGTCCAGTGGCTGGGCGGACTGCTCGCGGCGCGGGCGATCACGAACCGACCCATGCCCACCGTCGACGACGTGGAGATGCTCGTCGACTTCACCCTCAACGGCATCCACGCCCCCTCCCCTCCCCGTTGAGACGCGCCTTTTTCACCGTCGAAACGCGCCTTTTTCACCCTTCAGACGTGGAATATTTCCCGTCGAAACGCGCAGGATCTCAGTTCGGGGCGAGGCCTGGCGCCTGACGAAGGTCGTCGCGCATGAGGCGAAAAGGTCACGGCTGAAATGGGAAAAGAGCACGCCTCAACGGCGAAAAAGGCGCGTCTCAACGGGGAGGTGGGGTGGGGTCGCCGAGGAGGGCGTCGACGAAGGCCTCCGGGTCGAACGGCGCCAGGTCGTCCGCGCCCTCGCCGATCCCGACCAGCTTGACCGGTACGCCGAGCTCGCGCTGCACCGCGACCACGATGCCGCCCTTCGCGGAGCCGTCCAGCTTGGTCAGCACGATGCCGGTGACGTCGACGACCTCGCGGAACACCCGGGCCTGGATCATCCCGTTCTGCCCGGTGGTGGCGTCGAGCACGAGGAGTACCTCGGTCACCGGTGCCTGCTTCTCGACGACCCGCTTGACCTTGCCGAGCTCGTCCATCAGGCCGGCCTTGTTCTGGAGGCGGCCGGCGGTGTCGATGAGCACCGTGTCGGCCTCCTGCTCGACCCCGGCCTTCACCGCCTCGAAGGCGACGCTGGCCGGATCGCTGCCCTCGGGTCCGCGTACGGCGGGCACGCCGACCCGCTCGCCCCAGGTGGTCAGCTGTTCCGCGGCGGCAGCACGAAACGTGTCCGCCGCACCCAGGACGACCTGCTTGTCCTCGGCCACGAGCACCCGGGCCAGCTTGCCCACGGTGGTCGTCTTCCCGGTCCCGTTCACGCCGACGACCAGCGCCACGCCGGGGACGCCGTTGCTCCGCTCGACGTGCAGCGACCGGTCCATGCCGGGGTCGATCAGGGCCAGCAGCTCCTCACGGAGTACGGCGTGCGCGGAGGCACCCGTCGTGCCCTCCACCCGCATCCTGGTCCTCAGCCGCTCCACCAGCTCCTGCGTCGGGGCCACACCCACGTCCGCGGTGAGCAGCGTGTCCTCGATGTCCTCCCAGGTCTCCTCGTCGATCCGGTCCCGGGACAGCAGCGCGAGCAGCCCGCGGCCGATGCCGCCCTGCGAACGGGCCAGGCGCAGACGCAGCCGAACCAGCCGGCTGGCCGCGGACTCCGGACGCTCCAACGTCGGGGTCGGGGTGACCTCGGGAAGGTCGGTGTCCTCGATGGTGCGGGTGGGCGTGTCCCGCGGGGTCTCCGCGTCCTCGCCCACGGTCGGCTCTGCCGGCGGCGCGATGACGTCCGTGCCCCGGTCGGGCCGCCGTCCACCACGGGACCGGGTGGTCACCAGTCCGACGACGGTCGCGACGAAGAGGACGGCGAGGGCGATGATCAGGTAGAGGTACTGGTCCACGCGCCCCATCCAACCAGACCTGCACAAGCGTTCCGACGGCCGTGTGGCTGCCCCGTCGGTGGCGGTGAACCCCCGGTCAGAGGTCCTGGCGTTCGCGCTGGTTGTCCAGCGTCGGCAACCGCTCCACGCCCCGCTTCATCGCATCGCCGACCCACGGCGTGTGCGGCATCTCCTCACCGCGGTGCGGGAAGGCCACGTAGAGCACCACCACACCGGCCAGCGCCATGATCGCGAGCATTGCCAAGACGATCGGAACCACCGAGCACCACTTTCCCGAGAACTGCGAGTCGAGCTGCAGGGGTCATATCTCCCCAAACGGACAATCTAAACCCGCATCTCAGGATGCGGGTGCCACGAGCCGCTCCACGACAGCACGGATCTCGTCCGGGAGTGGCCGCACCGCTCGGTTCCCCGGGCCGGTCGAGTTGTCGACGTACACGTGCACGAAGCGTCCCTCAGCCGCGGCCTGGTCGGACTCGCCCTGGAACAGGCCGATCCGGTAGATCACCGAGGAGGTGCCGACCCGTTCCACCACCAGGCCGATGTCGACCGGCTCCGGGAACCCGATCTCCCGGAAGTAGCGGCACGACGTCTCCGCGACCACACCGATCGTCGGCAGGTGCCGGACGTTGATACCGGTCGCCTCGAACAGGTGCGCGTTCACGGCCGTGTCGAACAGCTCGTAGTAGGTCGCGTTGTTCATGTGCCCGTAGGCATCGTCGTCGGCCCAGCGCGTGGTGGCCTGCCGCCACACGACGTAGTCCGCACGCGTCGGCCGTTCGGGCCGTCCGCTCACGCTGACTCCGCCTCGCGCAGCCGCTGACTGATCACCGCCGAGACTCCGTCACCGCGCATGGTCACGCCGTAGAGCGCGTCACCGACCTCCATCGTCCGCTTCTGGTGGGTGATCACGAGCAGCTGGCTGTTCTCCCGCAGCTCCTCGTAGATCTCCAGCAACCGGCCGAGGTTCGTGTCGTCGAGCGCCGCCTCCACCTCGTCGAGGATGTAGAACGGCGACGGCCGCGCCTTGAACAGCGACACCAGGAACGCGACCGCGACCAGCGAGCGCTCACCACCCGACAGCAGCGAGAGCCGCTTGACCTTCTTGCCGGCCGGCCGCGCCTCGACCTCGATCCCGGTGTTGAGCATGTCCGAGGGGTCGGTGAGCACGAGCTTGCCCTCGCCGCCGGGGAACAGCCGCTTGAAGACGTGGTCGAACGCTTCGTTCACGTCGTTCCAGGCCTCGGTGAACACCTGCTCCACCCGCTCGTCGACCTCGCGGACGATGTCCATCAGGTCCCGCCGGGTCTTCTTCAGGTCCTCGAGCTGCTCGGTGAGGAACTTGTGCCGCTCCTCGAGCGCGGAGAACTCCTCCAGGGCCAGAGGGTTGACCTTGCCGAGCATGGACAGCGCGCGCTCGGCGGCACGCAGCCGCTTCTGCTGCTCCTCGCGCACGTAGGGCACCGGGTCCGGCTCGACCTCGCGCTCCTCACCGGGCGCGGCCGGCGACGGCGGCACCAGGTTCTCCGGCCCGTAGTCGACGACCAGGCTCTCCACGTCGAAGCCGAGCTCCTCGGAGGCGCGCTCCTCGAGCTGCTCGATCCGCATCCGCTGCTGGGTGCGGGCCATCTCGTCGCGGTGCACGGTGTTGACCAGCTCGTCGTGCTCCTTGGCGAGGTCACGAAGCCGGGCCCGGACCGCCATCAGGTCCTCCTCGCGCCCACGGCGTGCCTCCTCGACCGTCGTACGCTCGGCGGCGGCAGCCGCGATCGACCTCTCCAGGCGGGCGAGTACGACGGACGTGGCGCGCCCGACTGCCTCCGCCACCTGTCCCTCGCGGACCAACCGCTCACGACGGGCAGCCGCCTTGGCCCGGGCGTCCCGCTCGGTCTGGGCCGCCCGCGTCAACGAGTCGGCGCGACCGGCCAGGGCACGGGCCCGTTCCTCGGCGGTGCGCAACGCGAGCCGGGAGTCCATCTCCTGCTGCCGGGCCACCCGGGCCAGCTCCGCGAGCCGCTCCCGCTCTGTGGTGTCCGGCTCCTCTTCGGGTGACTCCTCGGCGGCCTGCAACCGCTGCTCGAGGTCGGCGAGCCCGGCGAGGTCCTTGTCGCGGGCGGTGACCGCGGCCTCGATGGCCTTGGCGACGCGGTCCGCCTCCCCCTTGGCCGAGCGCGCCAGGGAGCCGTACTGGCCGAGCTCCTCGGCGACCGCGGCCAGGGTGGCGTCGGACTCGTGCAGCTTGGCGAGGGCGACGTCGACGCGCTGCTGCGCGTGGGCGCGCTCCTCCTCGAGCCGGGCCAGGTCGAAGGTGAGCCGCTCACAGGTGTGGGCTGCCTCGGCGAGCATCGAGGTGGCCTCGTCGACGGCGGCCTGCACCTCGATCAGGCTGGGCTGCGAGGCCGACCCGCCGGACGCGAAGTGGGCGCCGAGCAGATCACCGTCGCGGGTGACGGCGGTGACGTCGGCGACGTCGCGGACCAGGCGGGTGGCGGCGTCGAGGTCGTCGACCACGGCAACCTTGAACAGCAGCCGGCTCAGGGCCGGGCGCAGCGTCTCCGGGCAGTCGACCACGTCCATCGCGTAGACCGCGCCGCCGGGCAGACCGGGCCACGCCGTGTCGTCGATCACCGTGCCGCCGAGCAGGATCCCGGCCCGGCCGAGGTCGTCGGACTTGAGGTGCGAGATCGCGCCCAGCGCGGCGTCGACGTGCTCGACGGCGACCGCGTCGGCGGCGCTGCCGAGGGCGCCGGCGATGGCAGCCTCGTAGCCGTTGCGGACCGAGAGCAGCGCGGCGACCGAGCCGAGCAGCCCGGAGACCGACTCGTTGGCGGCGAGCAGCGCGCCGGCGCCGTCCTTGCGGTTCAGGCCGAGCTCGAGCGCCTCCTTGCGGGCGGCGAGGGCACCGCGTTCGCGGTCGGCGGTCTGCGCCTCCTCGCGGGTCTTGGCCAGCCGGTCCTCGATGTCGGACAGGGCGGAGGCGGCGCCCTCGTGCTCCGCGTCCAGCCCCTCCTCGCCGGCGTCGAGACCCGCGATCCTGCTCTCCAGGGCGGTGAAGTCGCGCTGTGCGCGCTCGGCGCGGGCCACCGCCTCGTCGCGGGCGGCGGTCAGCCGACTGAGCTCGTCGTCGGCGGCGGCCGCGCGGCTCTTCAGCGCGTTCACCTGGCCGTGCAGCCGGGCCAGGCCCTCGCGGCGGTCGGCGGCGGCGCGTTGCAGACCGGCGACCCGACGGTCCTCCTCGACGTGGGCCGCCTCGGCCTCCTGGCGGGCGGTCAGTGCCTGGTCCAGGCCGGCGCGGTGTCGTGCGACCTCGGTGTTGATCTGGGTCTCCTGGGCGCGGACGCGTCCGGCCTCCGCGAGCAGCTCCTCGGGATCACGACCGGACCCGGTGGCCGGGTCGGTGGCGCTCTCCTGGGCGTTGCGGACCCGTTCGGCGGCCAGGCCGGCGGTGCCCTTGAGGCGTTCGCGGAGCCCGGAGAGCGCGAACCAGTTCTCCTGGGCCTTGGCCAGGGCGGGCAGGTCCTCGCGCAGCGCGGCCTCGAGCGCGGCCTCGCTCTCGCGCGCCCGCGCGATCGCCCCCTCCACCTCCGCACGCCGCTCGATGAGCACGGACTCGTCCGCGAGCTCCTGCTCGAGCGCGGTGCGGGCGGTCACCAGGTCGTCGGCGAGCAGCCGCGCCCGCGCGTCGCGGACGTCGGCCTGCACCACCGCCGCCCGGCGGGCGACCTCTGCCTGCCGACCGAGCGGCTTGAGCTGCCGCCGGATCTCGCTGAGCAGGTCGTTGAGCCGGGTGAGGTTGCCCTCGGTGGAGTCCAGCTTGCGGAGCGCCTTCTCCTTGCGCTTGCGGTGCTTGAGCACACCGGCGGCCTCCTCGATGAACCCACGCCGGTCCTCCGGGGTGGCGTGCAGGATCGAGTCGAGCTGGCCCTGGCCGACGATGACGTGCATCTCCCGGCCGATGCCGGAGTCGGAGAGCAGCTCCTGGACGTCGAGCAGCCGGCAGGAGCTGCCGTTGATGGCGTACTCCGAGCCACCGTTGCGGAACATGGTCCGGCTGATCGTGACCTCGGCGTACTCGATCGGCAGCGCACCGTCCGCGTTGTCGATGGTCAGCGCCACCTCGGCGCGGCCCAGCGGCGGCCGGCCGGACGTGCCCGCGAAGATGACGTCCTCCATCTTCCCGCCGCGCAGCGACTTGGCCCCCTGCTCACCCATCACCCAGGCGAGCGCGTCGACCACGTTGGACTTGCCGGAGCCGTTGGGGCCGACGATGCAGGTGATCCCGGGCTCGAGCTGCAGGGTCGTCGCGGACGCGAAGGACTTGAACCCGCGGAGCGTCAGGCTCTTCAAATACACTCGAAGGCTCCCCTCGACGGCCGTTTGCCGGGCCGGTTCGGTCATGCGTGGACGACAGATCTTCTCAAGCCATGCCGCGGGGAAGGACAGCAGGCAGCAGCCTACCCGCTGCTACCCCCCGATCCGCGCATCTGCGGGCGGGAGCGGCTTGCTCATCAGCCGGGCGACCGGACGGTATCCCGCATGCTCGGCGACGACCCGGACGTCATCATCGCGCCCGGCCACGGTCAGCCCGATCGCCACGGCTCCGCGCTCGCGACAGAAGTCATGCACGGCGGCCAGCACCCGCCGACCGTGCTCCGGCACGCGGCCGACCCGGAGGTCCGTGCCGTGCGCGTGCGGACCGTCCGGACCGCGGGTGATGCGCAGCGAGATAGCGCCGACCTCGCGGGCCCGGTCGTACGCCGTGAGCGCGATGTGCTCGGAGGCCGGCCCGACGACCAGCCGCACCGGCCCACCCGCGACCGTCGGCGGCTGATCGTCGTCGAGCCGACGGACCAGCTCGGTGAACGTGATCTCGTAGCCCAGCCGCTGGTAGAGCTTCAGCGCCGCCGTGTTGTGGCCGAACACGTTCAGCCGCAGCGTCCTCGCGCCCGCCGATCGGGCCGCGTCCTCGGCGGCCAGCATGATCGCGTGCCCGTGCCCGCGTCCGCGCAGGGCACGGTCCACCGCGACGTCGTACACGTAGCCCTCGGTCCCGTCGGCCCCGCTCCGGACGGCCAACCACAGGTAGCCGACCTCCTCGCTCCCGTCGAAGGCCGACCACAGGTGGTGCCCGGGTGTGTCCAGCCCGAACGGCAGCAGCCGGTCGAACTCACGCTCGGCGTACTCACGCGCCGCACGGTCCGGGGCGGCTCCGGACGCGGTCTGCTGGGCCGCGAACCCGGCGACGGTCTCGGGGACCCAGCGCAGGTAGCGATCCGGAGTCATCGGCTCCAGCCGCACCGGCCCTACTCCCGCGCGGACTGCCTCGCGGTGCGACGACGCAGTACGACGAAGCCGGCGAACGCGAAGGTGACCAGGGCGAGCGGCAACGCGTCCTCGGGCCAGGCGAAGGCGAACGGGTTGGCCGAGGCAAGCGAGACCGTGCTGGTCAGGCTGGTGCCGCCGGGGAGGTCGACGGCGTACACGTCGAGCCCGCGGACCAGGTCGACCGAGTAGACCAGGTTGGTCTTCTTCCCGGTGGCGACCCCGTTCTTGTTGTAGACCGGCACCCAGTAGGAGTCCCAGACCTCGGAGACGCCCCAGGTGGCGTGGCCGTAGGACGTCAGCTGCCGCGGCTTCCGCACATCGACGAGCTGCGTTCCGCCGCCGTAGAAGCCGACCGCGACGATCCCCGAGGGGTGGTAGTCGAACCAGTGCGCGGAGCAGAACGCGTACTGCGGGACCGGGAACGTGCCGAGGTCCGCGAGCTCCACCTTGTCCAGCGGCACGATCGCGTCCGGTGTCCCGTCCAGCCGCTTGACCCACCAGGTCTGGAACGAGCCGGCCTTGGTGCAGTCGGTCTGCTCGTAGTCCTCCTCGGTGACCAGCAGCACGTTGCCGTTCTTGAACGACGGCGCGACATCGGGCCGGAACGCGGACGCGTTCGGGCGGAACGAGTTGTGGTGGATGAAGTCGTTGTAGCCCGCGAAGGCAGGGTCCTCGCCCCGGCCCGCCGCGCCGGTTGTGGTGACCAGTCGCGGGTGGCGCGGATCGGTGACGTCGAAGATGCCGGAGCCGTCGAAACCGGTGTGGGTGCCGTAGCCGGCGTCGTCGAAGTTCCACTTGTGGCCGGCGGTCGGCGAGGTGAAGGGCTGCACGCTGGACCGGTCCGGGTCGCTGTCGACCTCGGCCGGGTTGTCGAGGTCGGTGAGGTCGAACACCGAGAAGCGGTCGCCGCTGCCGGCCGAGTAGGCGTACTGGCAGTCGGTCTCGGCGATGCACGCGACGGTGTGCGTGCTGGTGGTACCGGGGACCCGGGACCGGATGTGCGGGCTCGCCGGGTCGGTGACGTCGACGACGATCAGCTCGTAGCTGCCGGTGGCCGGGTCGTTGACGTGCTCGATGTCGTCGGGGCTGGCCTGGTAGAGGTCGACGCCGATCAGCGCGAACCGGGCGGTGCCCTGCCGGGTCTTCCGCTCACCGCAGTTCATCGCCTCGTTCTCGAACTGCAGGCTCGGCATCGTGCCGGTCAGCTCCGGGGCGAGCGGGTCGCTTACGTCGTAGACCTTGATCGAGTCGAGACTCGACATCACGAACAGTGGCGCGGTCTTGGTGAAGCAGCCGGAGATGCCGGCCGAGCCGGGCTTGCTGGCGACCAGGTTGACGTTGGGGCTCGACAGCAGCGGGATGTTGGTGCCGGCGGAGTACTCCGACCGCATCTTGTCCGTGCGCTGCTTGTCGTTGTGGGCCGCGGCCGGCGCGGCCGTGGCGAGCCCGAGTGCTGCTGTGGCCAGAACTGCGGTCGCCAGACGTGCGACCGATCGGTGCCGAGACGAGATCATGCGAGGTCCTCCGCCGGATGCGTCGGCCCCGGGTGGGCGACGTCACAGGGTCAACGAACTACCCCGGCGTCGGTCACGCGAAACGCCTCAGGCGGGCTGCATGCTTTCGTCGAGCGTAAGCAAAGGAGAGTCGTGCACGGCGGCAGCCAGCGAGTCGTTCTCAGCCTGCAGACGCATGATGTGCGCCTCGAGGTCGGACACGCGCTGCCGTAGTCGCCGGTTCTCCGCGGTGAGCTGAGCGAGTGCTCTCGGGTCGCTGCTGCTCATGTAGCCGAGGAGCGCCTTGGCCATAAATTTCCTCCGAAGGAAAGAGAAGTCCGACCGCACCACGGGGGCGGCTGGATGAGCCGCGAGAAGTGGGGGTGATGTACCTCCAGAATCCCACTCCGCGCCGCCTTGGTCAATCCCGGGCGTTAGCACCCAGCAAGCATCGGGCGAATCGCCGCAGACGGCTCAGGTCGGGCGCAACGGGTCGTGGCCGAGCGACATCAACCGGTGCCGCCAGGCGGCGTCGCCGGCCGTCGGCTCGGGCTCGTCGCCGCGCTCGGCGCGGATCGTGCCGACGACGGCCTCCATCACGCCGATGTCGGCGTCGGTCACGTCGGAACGACGCTTGCCCAGGATGTGCAGCACCTGCTGACCGGTGGGCGAGCCGGCCTGGTCGGGCAGCTGCTCGCTGTCCTCACCGGCGGCGTCCGCGCGCAGGAACTCGTCGAGCTCGCGGGAGGTCATGTTCACCACCACGTGGAACTCGTCCCAGAGATCTTCGCTGACGTTGCTGTTCGCCACGGTGGGCTCCTCTCCTGTCACTGGACGGACCGGATCCCCGTACCCGCTGCCCACGGCAGGTAACGGGTGGATTCGCCGTACGCACGAGGGCGCCCAGCGGCGCCGTACGCCTCAGCCGGTGCGGCGACGCGGCCGCGGCTGGCAGGTCGGACAGAAGAAGGACGACCGGTTCATGAACGCCACCCGCGAGATCGGGGTGCCGCAACGCGAGCACGGCTCGCCGGCCCGTCCGTACGCCTCGAGCGACCGGTCGAAGTAGCCGCTCTCGCCGTTGACGTTGACGTAGAGCGCGTCGAACGAGGTGCCGCCCTGGGCCAGCGCCGCCGCCATCACCGTCCGGATGCCCGCCAGCAGGTTCACCGCGTCCGTCCTGCGAAGCCGGTGCCCCGGACGGTCGCCGTGCAGCCGCGCCAGCCAGAGCGCCTCGTCGGCGTAGATGTTGCCGATGCCGGAGACCAGGGTCTGGTCGAGCAGCAGCCGCTTCACACCCGCGGTGCGCTTGCGCAGCCGGGTCAGGAACGCCTCGTCGTCGAAGGCGGGATCCATCGGGTCCCGGGCGATGTGCGCGATCTCGGGCGGCAGGTCGGCTCCCCCGGTGGAGATCGCCAGGCCGCCGAACATCCGCTGGTCGACGAAGCGGAGCTGGTGCGGTCCGTCCAGCGCGAACCGCACGCGCAGGTGCCGCTCGGCCGGGGCATCGGCCGGCTGGACCAGCATCTGGCCGCTCATCCCGAGGTGCGCGAGGATCGCGTCCCCGGTGTCGAGCGGGAGCCACAGGTACTTGCCGCGGCGGCGGGCGGCGGTGATGCGCCGGCCGGCCAGCGCGGCCGCGAAGTCGTCGGGTCCAGCGGGGTGCCGACGGACCGGGCGGGGATGGAGTACGTCGACCGCGGTGATCGTCCTGCCCACCACATGGGTCTCGAGGCCGACCCGGACGACCTCGACCTCGGGGAGCTCGGGCACCTCAGGTAGCGGGGTCGACGGTGTCAGCGGGCGGATCGGCCGGATCCGCCAGCGCCGGGTCGGAGACGGTCGGCCGCTCCTCGGAGATCGCGCCGTAGGCGGTCTCGGCCGCCTGCTGCTCGGCCTCCTTCTTGGACCGGCCGGTGCCGTGGCCGTAGAGCTTCCCGCCCACCTGCACCTGGGCGGTGAACGTCTTCTCGTGGTCCGGGCCGGTGTCCTCGATGACGTACTCCGGGACGCCGAGACCGTGCTCGGCGGAGAGCTCCTGGAGGCTGGTCTTCCAGTCCAGGCCCGCACCGAGCCCGGCGGCGGCCTCCATCAGCGGGTCGAACAGCAGGTGCACCACCGCGCCGGCGGCCTCGAAGCCGCCACTGAGGTAGACCGCGCCGATCACGGCCTCGACCGTGTCGGACAGGATCGAGGACTTGTTCCGGCCGCCGGTGGCCTCCTCGCCGCGGCCGAGCTTGATGTGCTCGCCCAGTCCGATCGTGCGCGCCACCTCGGCCAGCGCACGGGCGTTGACGACGGCCGCCCGCAGCTTCGCGAGACGGCCCTCGGACAGGTCCGGATGCGCCCGGTAGAGCGTCTCCGTGACCACCACGCCGAGCACGGAGTCTCCCAGGAACTCCAGTCGTTCGTTGGTGGGCAGCCCACCGTTCTCGTAGGCGAACGACCGGTGCGTCAGGGCGCGCTCGAGCAGCCCGGCCTCCAGCTCAGGGCTGCCGAGCGCTGTGCGCAAGTCGTCGTACGACGGCTCGCTCACGGGCGTTGCCGTCAGAGGACCTGGCGGCGATCTGCGCGGGCGCCGTACTGACCGCAGTCAGGGCAGGCGCGGTGGGGAAGGTGCTTCGCACCACAGGCCGGGTTCGCGCAGGTCACCAGCGAGGGCGCGACGGCCTTCCACTGCGAGCGACGGTGACGCGTGTTGCTGCGCGACATCTTCCGCTTCGGGACAGCCACTTATCTCACTCCTCGATCAGGCCGGGTTTCCGGCCGGTTGCTTCTTCGGTCTCTTCGGTCAGCCCTTGGAGCGCCGCCCACCGGGGGTCGATCGGCTCCTCGTGCTGGTGTCCCGGGTCGTCCGCGAGCCGTGCGCCACACTCGATGCACAGACCCGGACAGTCGTCCCGGCACAGCGGCTGGAACGGCAGTGACAGCACCACCGCATCCCGCAACAGTGGTTCGAGGTCGAGCAGGTCGCCCTCCAACCGGCTGGCCTCGTCCTCCCCGGCCTCGCTCCCGTCGTAGACGAACAGCTCCTGGAAGTCGGCCACGATGTCGTCGTGGAGGTCCTCCAGGCACCGCGCGCACTCTCCTTCCAGGTCGGCTTGCGCCGTGCCTGTGACGAGAACGCCCTCCATGACCGCCTCGAGCCGAAGATCGAACTCGACGGGCGACCCTTCAGGAACGCTGAGAACTTCGATGCCGAGATCTGCCGGCGCCGGTGCCGAGAACGAGACCGTGCGCTGCGACCCCGGGCGGCGGCCGAGCTCGCGGGTGTCGAGCACGAGCGGCGCTCTCGGGTCGAGAGGCACGGTTACATCACTTTCGTCAACGGGCACAACAGATCGTGGTCCGAGCATGCCGAACCGCCCTCAAGCGTACCGGCAGGAGCGGCCGTCGACCAAAACGACCCGGCCCGCCGAAACCCGCCGGTCACCGCTCGAGGTGCTCGGGGAGCTTGATCTTGTCGACCTCGTCGCCGGTCAGCGAGTCAAGGGCGGAGCGGCCGGCGAGGCGCTCGCGGCCGCGCTTGACCTCCTCCATCGTCCGTTCCAGGCTGATCTCGAGGGTCGCGAGCCTGCCGTCGACGTAGTCGTCGGTCTCCTTGCGCAGCTCGTCGGACTCGGTCCTGGCCTGCTCGAGCACGTCGTCGGCACGCCGCTTGGCGACCCGGAACACCTCGGTGTCCGAGACGATCCGCTCCCGCTCGTTGCGGGCGTCCTCCAGGATCCGCTCCGCCTCCATGCGGCCGTCCTCGACGACGGCGTCACGCTCGGAGAGCACCCGGTCGGCCTCACCGAACGCCGACGACATCTGGTCCCGGAGCTCGTCGAGGAGCTGGAGCAGCTCGGCCCGGTTCACCACGGCCGAGGCCGACATCGGCATCGAGCGAGCCTGCTCGACCGCCTGCCGGATCTCGGCAAGCTTGGCGTGCACGTCCACGTTGACCTTTCCTAAGACGAGGGGTTTGCGAAGCGAGGACGACACCGCGCTCGCCCCTTGACGATATGCCCAGTACCGCGAGGATCACACGTCGCGGAGCGGTGGTACGGCCCAGATCACACTGCGTCGTCGCGCTGCTCCGCGAGCCGCTCGGTCAGCCGCTGCAGCACGAAGGGCGGCACCAGCGAGGACACGTCGCCGCCGAAGGTGGCGACCTCCTTGACCAGGCTGGACGCGAGGAAGGAGTACTCCGGGCTGGTCGGCACGAACACCGTCTCGATGTCGGCCAGGCTCGAGTTCATCTGCGCCATCTGCAGCTCGTAGTCGAAGTCGCTGACCGCCCGCAGGCCCTTGACGATCGCGTGGATGCCGTGGTCCTTGCAGAAGTCGGTGAGCAGTCCGTCGAAGGAGTCGATCCGGACGTTGTCGTAGTCGGCGCAGGCCTCGGTGAGCATCGAGATCCGCTCGTCGGCGGTGAACAGCCGCTTCTTGGACTTGTTCACGCCGACCGCCACCACGACTTCGTCGAAGAGCGTCGAGGCGCGCGTGATGATGTCGATGTGACCGTTGGTGACAGGGTCGAATGAACCGGGACACACGGCTCTGCGCACTGCTGCTCCTGGGCGTTCGGTCGGGATCGTGGCGCGACGGTCAAGCGGTGCGACCGTACCAAAGGGTGGTCTCGCCGTACTTCCTCGAGCGCTCCGCACGCAGTCCCGGCGGCCACACCAGCTCCGGGTCACGGGTGGAGCGTTCCACCACGACCAGCGCCCCTTCGGCCAGCCAGTCGTGGGCGACCAGGGCCGCCAGCGCGTCGTGCACCGCGTCGGTGGGCACGGCGTACGGCGGGTCCAGGAACACGATGTCGTACGGCGCACGTGGCGGATGTGCCAGCACCCGGCCCACCGTCGAGGTGAGCACCTCGATGTTGGTGAAGCCGACCGTCTTCACGTTGTGCCGGATCAGCGAGGCGGTGCGCCGGTCGTGCTCGACGAGGGTGACCACGCCGGCCCCGCGCGACCTGGCCTCCAGGCCGACGCCACCCGAGCCGGCGTACAGGTCGAGGAACCGCAGACCGGTGATCGAGCCGAACGCCGCGTCGAAGCTGGAGAACATCGCCTCGCGGACCCGGTCGGAGGTCGGCCGGGTGCTGTCGCCGGTCGGGGTCCGGAGCCGCCGGCCGCCCGCCGACCCGCCGATGATCCGCGTCATCGGCCGCTCACGCCTTCTCCAGGTAGTCGCCCTGCTCGGACTCGTCGATGCGGCGGACCGCCGCGGCGAGGTCGGGCACGGAAGCCAGGTCGGGGTCCTTCGCGACGAAGGCGGTGGCGGCCTCCCGGGCCTCGGCGATCACATCCTCGTGCTTGATCACCGAGAGCAACTTGAGCCCGGAGCGGCGGCCGGACTGGGCGGCACCGAGGACGTCACCCTCGCGGCGCTGCTCGAGGTCGACCCGGGAGAGCTCGAACCCGTCGGAGGTCGCGGCGACCGCCGTCAGCCTGGCCCGGGCGGCCGACTCCGGGTCGGAGCGGGTGACCAGCAGGCACAGGCCCGGGAGACCGCCGCGACCGACCCGGCCGCGCAGCTGGTGCAGCTGGGAGACACCGAACCGGTCGGCGTCGAGCACCACCATCACGGTGGCGTTCGCGACGTCGACACCGACCTCGATGACGGTGGTTGCGACCAGGACGTCGACCTCGCCCTCGGCGAACGACCGCATCACCTCGTCCTTGCGCTCGGGCGGCATCCTGCCGTGCAGTGCCTCGACCCGGAGGCCGTGCAGCGCACCGGCGGCCAGGGCCGGGGCGATCTCCTCCACCCCGGCCAGGTCGACGCCGGACGAGCCGCGCCCCGGCGCGTCCGATTCGTCCGGGTCGTCGGGCTCCTCGTTGTCGAGCCGGCTGTTCGGCGCGCCGCCGATCCGCGGGCAGACGATGTAGGTCTGGTGGCCCTTCGCGGCCTCCTCACGGACCCGGGTCCAGGCCCGGTCGAGCCAGTCGGGCCGTTCGAGCATGGGCACGACGCTGGTCTGGATCGGTGCGCGGCCGGCCGGCAGCTCGCTCAGCGTGGACGTCTCCAGGTCGCCGAAGACCGTCATCGCGACCGTGCGCGGGATCGGGGTCGCGGTCATCACCAGCACGTGCGGCGGGACCTCACCGGCCTTCGCGGACAGCGCGGCCCGCTGCTCGACGCCGAACCGGTGCTGCTCGTCGACGACGACCAGGCCCAGGTCGGCGAACTGGACCTTCTCCTCGAGCAGCGCATGGGTGCCGACCACGATCCCGGCGGCCCCGGAGGCGGTGTCGAGCAGGGCCGCCTTGCGAGCCGCGGCGCCCAGGGACCCGGTGAGCAGGGCGACCTGGGTGCCGCCCTCGGCGCCGCCGAGCATTCCGCCGGCGGCGAGGTCACCGAGCATCGCGGTGATCGAGCGGTGGTGCTGCTGGGCGAGCACCTCGGTGGGGGCGAGCAGGGCCGCCTGCCCACCGGAGTCGACCACCCGCAGCATCGCCCGCAGCGCCACCACGGTCTTGCCGGAGCCGACCTCGCCCTGCAGCAGTCGGTGCATCGGGTGGCCGGCGGTGAGGTCGGCCAGGATCTGCTCGCCGACCTCGACCTGCCCGCCGGTCAGCGCGAAGGGCAGCCGCTCGTCGAACCGGTCGAGCAACCCGCCCGTCGTACCGGTGCGCGGCTCGGCGTCGAGCGCGGTGACCGCGGCACGCCGGCGGGCCAGCACGGTCTGGGTGACGAACGCCTCCTCGAACCGAAGCCGCTTCTCGGCGGCGGCCTTGGCCTCCCACGAGTCGGGCTTGTGGATCCACTCGATGGCCTGCCGCGCGCTGATCAGTCCGTGCTGGAGCCGGACCGCGGGCGGGATGGGGTCGGGCACCGCGTCAACCAGGTCGAGGGCGAGCTCGATCGCCTCCTGGAGCTGCCAGGTCTGCACCGTCGAGGTGGCGGGATAGATGGTGAGCAGGTTCGGCAGGCTCTCCCACGCGGCGTAGGCCTGGTCGACGCCGCTCTCCATCGTCTCGCTCGAGTAGACCTTGTTCTGCGGGTTGGTCAGCTGCCACCGATCGCGGAACCGGCCGAGCTTGCCGGAGAACAGTCCGGTGGCGCCGGCCACGATGCTCTTCGCGCGCCAGTCCGCGACGTGCTTCTTCTTGTCGAAGAACGTCAGGACCAGCTCGTCACCGGTGGTCTCGAGCACCACCTCGAGCCGGTAGGCCATCCCGCCACGGCGCCTGTCCTGGTAGGGGATCTGCTTGGAGGAGATGACCCGCGCGATGATCGTCACGTGCTCGTCGAGGGTGAAGCCGCTGGGGTCGCTGAGCTTCCCCTTCTCGACGTACCGGCGGGGGTAGTGCCGCAGCAGGTCGCCGACCGTGCGGAAGCCGAACGCCTTCTCGATCTTCGACGACTTGGGGCCCGCGACGGCGGCGAGCTTGGAGTCCCAGGTGATCGTGGCCATCCCTCACCCCCTACTCGACCGCGACGAGCAGCGGATACCGCTCCTGCCCGCCGTCGTAGACGACCACGTCGACGGTCGGGTGCCGGTCGGACAGGTACGCCACGCACCGGTCCGCGAGCCCGCCGGCCTCCGCGCCCGACACCACCGTGACCAGCTCACCACCACCACCCAGCAACCGCTCGAGAACCCCTGTGGCCACAGTGAACAGGTCGTCGCCGACAAGAACGAAGTCGCCCTCGATGGCGCCGAGGACGTCACCGGGCTCGCACGGGCCGCCGGTGGTCATCGCCCGTTTGGCCGCGATCGTGACCGCGCCGGACCGTGCATGTCGCGCCGCCGCAGTCATCTGCAGCAGGTCGTCCTCGAAGGTCCGGCCCGGTTCGTGCACGGCGAGCGCCGCGAGCCCCTGGACCTGGGCGCTCGTGGGGATCACC
>JAICRS010000106.1 GCA_025966335.1 Nocardioidaceae bacterium | reverse complement strand
TTCTTCGGGGTGGTCGTGTAGACACGCGTGCACACGCCGCGTCGCTGGGGCGAACCCTTCAGAGCGGGCGTCTTGTTCTTCGACACCTTGTCCTGGCGGCCCTTACGGACCAACTGCTGGATGGTGGGCACCGCGTGGTTCCCCTTCGTTAATGAGTACTGGCCTCTTCGGTGATGCTGGCTGTCGTGCTGCAAAGCTGGTGTGCGCCACGGCGTCCCGCCGAGGGCTTCCCCCCGCGGTCGGGCGTGTCGCCCGCTCGCAGACCGCCACGAAACACCGCGGCGGAGGAGCCTTCGTCTGAACGCTGCGATCGCAGCACGCGCGGCTCCCGGTGCGAGTTCGCTTTCGGAGCACACGCGATGGCCTGGCTGACCCAGGCACGCTGAAAAAGATTACCGGCTCGCCGGTTAAGGGTCAAAACGAGCAGGCTCGGTCCGCGGTACAGGGCCTATGACTGCGGTCACGTCACCCCGACAGGTGTCGATATGGCCTGGAAACGGTCGTTTTTGTCCGTTTCGCTCCCCAGGTCCGGGCGAGGCCTGACGATACTAGCGTGTCCGGGCTCATCGAACGCTCCGCCGAGCTCTCGGCGGTCGAGGAGGTGCTGGCCGCTGCCGAGTCGGGCACCGGCCAGGTCCTGCTGTTCTCCGGGCAGGCGGGCGTCGGCAAGTCGTCCCTGGTGGCCCACGCCCGTGAGGTCGCCCGCCAGCGCGGCTTCGCGGTCCTGCACTCCTGTCCGACGCCGGTCTCCACCGGCCTCGCGCACGCCGTCGTCCGGGACTGGGTCGGCCCGCTCGCCCGCGACTGCGCGTCAGGCAGCAAGCCGTTCGACGGGCCCGCGGCCAACCTCGCCGGCGCCCTGTCCGTGACCGGCCCCGGGCACCAGGCGTGGTCGCTGAACACCCTGGACTACGCACTCGGCTGGCTGCTGGAGAACCTGTGCGAGCACGGGCCGCTGCTGCTGGTCGTCGACGACGTCCAGTGGGCCGACACCGGGTCGTTGCAGGTCCTGGACCTGCTCTCCGCGCGGTTGGAGCGCTCCCCCATCGTGCTGCTGCTCGGCCGCCGCACCGGCGAGAGCGTGGTCCGGCCGGACCTGCTGGATCGGATCGCCCGCCGGGCCCGGGTCCTTGTCCCGGAGCCGCTGTCGGTGATCGGAGTGGAACAGCTGCGTCACCAGCTGCTTGGCGAGGCAACCAGCCGGATCTCGTCGCAGGAGCTGCACCGGCACACCGGTGGCCTCCCCTTCCTGGTCCGGGAGGTGTTGCGCTCCGGCCTCGACCGGACAGCGCCCCGCTCCGTGGTGGCGTCGGTGCGGGAGCGGCTCGAACGACTGGGGCAGCCGACCCTCGAGATCGCCCGGGCGATTGCGCTGTTGGGTGAGGAGGCCACGTTCGACGCGCTCGGTGAGCTGTGCGCGCTGACCGTCGCAGAGCTCGCCGACCCACTGGAGGTGCTCACCGACGCCGCCGTCGTCACCCTCGGGATGTGGCGGGCGTGGCCGTCGCACCCGGTCGTGCGCGAGGCGATCCTCGCCGCGCTGTCACCGTCCGAGCGTTCCGAGCAGCACCGGCGCGCGGCGACGTACCTGGCCAAGCTGGACCGGCCCCGGCAGGTCGTCGCCAGCCACCTGGTGCACACGCTGCCGGCGGAGGACCACGGCGTGGTCGCGCTGCTCCGCGCGGCGGCCGAGGAGTCGCTCGTCTCAGGGGCACCCCAGGTGGCGGCCGCGCAGCTGCTCCGAGCGGTCGGCGAGACCACCCCGGAGTCGACCGACCCGCAGCTGATCCGGGCAGCGGCGTCCGCGCACATGCGCGCAGGTCTGGTCCGCGAGGCGCTCGCGCTGTGGCACCAGGCCCTGGACCGGATGTCCGACCCGACCGCGCAGGCGCTGTGCCTGCTCGACCTCGGCGACGCACAGATCACCACCGGACACCGGGAGGCGGCCCGCGCCTCCTACGAACGGGCCGGCCGGCTGCTGACCGAGGCCGGCCACGACAGCTCGTCGCAGGCGGTGCGGCTGCTGGTCGCGCGGATGGGGCTGACCCGGACGATCTACGACGGCGCGCAGGCGGTCACCGAGGCGGCCGTCGCGGATGCCACCGCACAGCCGGCGACCTCGGACACCCACGCCGACCGGCTGGTGTTCGCCACCCATGCGATGGAGGTGGCGTTCCGCGGTCGCGACCACCACCGCGCCCGGGCGCTCGCGTTGCGGGCGCTGGCGGACGGCCGGCTGCTCGAGGAGGAGACCGCCGACGGCAACGGCTTCTACATCGCGGTCGGCGTGCTCGCCTGGACCGACGCGTTCCCGCAGGCGCTGGCCGCCGCCGACGCCGCGATCGACGACGCCCACCGGCACGGCTCGCCGCTCGGCTTCGCCAAGGCCTCCTTCTCCCGCGGCTACACCCACTACCGGCAGGGCAACCTCCGTCGTGCCGTCGCCGACCTCGACGCCGCCCTCGCGATGCGCGACAGCGGCTGGAACGCCTACCCCGAGTCCGCGCTTGCGTGCCTGGCCTACGCCCACATCGGACTGGGCCAGCTGCAGGAGGCGCTGGCACTGGAGCCGGAGCTGCGCGAGCGAGCCCGGGGCAACGGGCTGGCGAGGGCGGTCGCGCTGACCGCCGCCGGCATCATCCGGGCCTGCGAGGGTGACCACGAGCGGGCGCTGGAGGACTACCGCACCGTCGCCGGGATCGTCGCTCCCGCGGCCGCGGACTGCCCGGTCCTGGAGTGGCGGGAGCTCACTGCCTGGTCCCTGCGGGCCCTGGGCCGACGCGCCGAGGCGCTGACGGTGGCGACCGAGGCCGTCACCGTCGCCCGTCGGTGGGGCGTGCCGCGCACCGTCGGGTTCGCGCTGCGCACGCTGAGCCACGTCGCGCCCCCGGACCGGGCGATCCCGCTCCTGCGCGAGTCGGTCCACCTGCTCGAGGTGTCGCAGGCCGTGGACTACCTGGCGCGCGCCCGCGCCGATCTCGGTGCGGTGCTGATCCGTTCCCACAGCGGCCGGGCGGAGGGCGTCTCGCTGCTGCGGCAGTCGCTCGAGTACGCACGCCAGACCGACGTGCCGTTCCTGGTCCAGCAGGCCACCCGGCTCCTGAACCGGCACGGGGTGAACGTGGACGCGACGGCCGACTCGCCCCTGCACCTGCTCACCCCCGGTGAGCGCCGCGTGGTCGAGCTCGCCGTGCTCGGGCGCACCAACCGGCAGATCGCCCAGGAGCTCTTCGTCACCGTCAAGGCCGTCGAGTGGCACCTGTCGAACGCCTACCGCAAGCTGTCGATCTCCTCGCGTGCGCAGCTTCCGGCTGCGCTCGCCGGTCAGCGCGTCGACCCGGACCTGGCACCGAGCAGCAGCTCGGCGAGGTGAACCGCGCGCACGCCGGCCAGGTCCTCCAGCTGCGTGCGGCACGAGAAGCCGTCGGCGAGTACGACGCCCTCCTCGCCCGCCGCGCGCACCGCGGGCAGCAACGCCTGCTCGGCCACGGCCACCGACACGTCGTAGTGACCCTTCTCCACCCCGAAGTTCCCGGCCAGCCCGCAGCAGCCGCCGACCCGGGTCACCCGGGCACCGGTCCGCTCGAGCAGCCGGGCATCGGCCTGCCACCCGAGCACCGAGGTGTGGTGGCAGTGCGGCTGCGCCACCACGTGGGTGCCGCTCAGGTCCGGCGGGTCCCATCCGGACAGACCGCTGAGGAGCTCCGCCAACGTCCGCACCCCCTCCGCGACCTCGCCGGCCCGGGGGTCCGCGGTCAGCTCCAGCGCGTCCGAGCGGAGCACCGCCAGGCACGACGGCTCGAGCCCGACCACCGGGACCCCGGCGGCGACGTAGGGGTGCAGCACGTCCAGCGTGCGGGTCAGCGTGCGGCGAGCGCCGTCGAGCTGGCCGGTGCTGATCCAGGTCAGCCCGCAGCACGCGGGTTCGGCGATGACGCCCACCCGGAGCCCGGCGGCCTCGAGCAGCTCGACGGCTGCCTCCCCGGAGCCGACCGCGAAGTGCTCGGTGAACGAGTCGGCCCACAGCATCACGTCGTACCGCTCCTGCACCGGCCTGCGTCGCGCCCAGCGGCGGAAGGAGACCGGCGCGAACCGGGGCAGGCCGCGGCGCTGGTCGATCCCGGCCAGGGACTTCAGCGTCCGCTGCACCGCGGTGGACCCGAGCGCCCGGTTGGCCAGGGGCGCCAGTGGCTGGGTCAGCCTGGCCCAGCGCGGCAGCTGCCCGAGGGCGTAGTGGCTGCGAGGGCGCAGCCGCCGCCGGTAGGTCTGGTGCAGGACCTCCGCCTTGTACGTCGCCATGTCCACCCCGGTCGGGCAGTCACCGGCACATCCCTTGCAGGCCAGGCAGAGATCGAGCGCCTCGTGCACCTCCGGTGAGCGCCACCCGTCGCGGACCACCCCGCCGTTCAGCATCTCCTGCAGCACCCGGGCCCGGCCGCGGGTGGAGTCCTTCTCGTTGCGGGTGGCCAGGTAGGACGGGCACATCACCCCGCCGGAGCCGGTGTTGTCGGCCAGGCACTTGCCGACACCGGTGCACCGGTTCACGGCCGCACCCAGCGACCCGCCGTCGTGCAGCAGCCGCAGCGAGGTGCGTGGCTCGTGGCGGCCGGAGGCGAGCCGCAGGTCGGCGTCGACCGGCCGGGGCGCGACCAGCACTCCCGGGTTCAGCACGTTGTCCGGGTCGAGCACCCCCTTGACCTGCTCGAACAGCCTGAGGGCGGCGGAGGAGTACATCGCCGGCAGGAGCTCCGAGCGGGCCCGGCCGTCGCCGTGCTCCCCGGACAGGGTTCCGCCGTACGACGCGACGAGTCCGGCGGCCTCCTGCAGGAAGGAGCGGAACCGGGCACGTCCCGGGCCGGACCCGACCGCGAAGTCGATCCGGACGTGGACGCAGCCGTCCCCGAAGTGTCCGTAGGGGACACCGCCGTAGCCGAAGGCGCCGAGCAGGTCGTCGAAGCCGCGCAGGTACTCACCGAGTCGATCCGGTGGCACCGCGGCGTCCTCCCACCCGGACAGGGCGGGCCGCTCCAGGCTGCGCGCGGCCAGGCCGGCACCGTCCTCGCGGATCCGCCACAGCGCCAGCATCTCCGTGACGTCGTCGACCAGCCGGTGCCCGGTCGCGACCGCGTCCGCGATCACCGCCTCGGCCGCCGCTCGCGCCTCCGCGCGGGTGCTGCCGGTGACCTCCGCGAACAACCACCCGCTGCCGCGGGGCAGGTCGGGCACGGTGCCGGCTCCGCGACGGTCCCGGACCACGTCGACGATGCGGGAGTCGAGGCCCTCGCAGGCGACCAGCGGGTGGTGCAGCAGCAAGGGCACCGCGTCCGCGGCCTCGGCCATCGACGGGTAGCCGAGCACGGCCAGGGCCCGGTAGGGCGCGTCCTCGACCAGCCGCACGGTGGCACCGAGCACGACGGCCAGCGTGCCCTCGCTGCCGACGAGGAACCGGTCGAAGCGCCGGCCGTGCTCGGGCAGCAGGTGCTCCAGGCTGTAGCCGGAGGCCTGGCGGGAGAACCGGCCGAACTCGGTGCGGACCGTGCCGAGATCGGCGTCGACCACGCCGGCCAGCCGGTCGAGCAGCGGTGAGCCGGCCGGAGTGTCCGGTCCGAGCAGCAGCCGCTCCCCCGACCCGGTCACCACGTCGAGCGCCGCCACGTTGTCGACGGTGCGGCCGTAGCCGAGGGCGCGCGACCCGCAGGCGTTGTTGCCGATCATCCCGCCGACCGTGCACCGGGTGTGGGTGGACGGGTCCGGGCCGAACCGAAGGCCGTGGCCGAGCGCGGCCTGCTGCAGGCGTGCGTGCACGGTCCCCGGGTCCACCACGGCGGTGCGGGCCTCCGGGTCCACCGAACGCACCCGGTTCAGGTGTCGCGACACGTCGACGACGATCCCCTCCCCCCCGGCGTTGCCCGCGATCGACGTACCGGCGCCCCGCATCGTCAGCGGCGTTCCCGACTCACGGGCCACCGCGACGGCGGCGAGCACCTCGTCGACGTCGCGCGGCCGGACCACCACCGCGGGCACCACCCGGTAGAGGGAGGCGTCGGAGGAGTACATGGCACGGGCCAGCCTGGAGTCGTCGACGTCGGTGAGCCCGTTGCGGCGCAGCGCCTCCGCGATGTCGGGCCCGTTGCTCACCACAGCTCCAGGGACCGGCGCAGGATCCCCGCCAGGTCGTCCTCGGTCGCCTCCCGTGGCGCCGTGGCCAGGAGCCGCTGCTGCTGCAGGGTGCCCGCGACCAGGTCGTCGACGTCGGCCTCGGCGTAGCCCACCGCGCCGATCCCGTTCGGAAGGCCGATGTCACGCATCAGCGACGTGAGCACCGCCGGGAGCAGATCCGCACCGTCACCTCCGGCCGCCGCCTCGCCGTCGAGCAGTGCCGCCGCGCGCAGGTGCCGCTCCGGCGAGGCGTCGAACGTGAACCGGAACGCCTCCGGAGCGGTCAGGGCCACCGCCATGCCGTGCGGCACCATCGGCTCGCCGGCGGGGTAGCCGTCGGGACGGAAGTCCCTGACCCGGCCCGCGATCGGGTAGGCGTTGGCGTGCGGGATGTGCACTCCGGCGTTGCCGAACCCCATGCCGGCGAAGGTGGCGGCCAGCGCCATGTCGCCGCGGGCCTGCTCGTCGCCGCCGTCGCGCACTGCGGTCCGGAACGCCTTGGCGAGCAGGGTCATCGACCTCTCGGCCCACATGTCGGCGATCGGGTTCGCCCCGCAGTAGGGCACGCGTTGCTCGGGCTGCTTGCGTTCGTAGGAGTCGTAGGGCCGAGCGGTGTAGCTCTCCAGCGCGTGGCACAGGATGTCCATTCCGGCGGCGGCGGTGACGCCCGCAGGCTGGGTCAGGGTCAGCAGGGGGTCGACGACGGCGAGCGTCGGCCGCAGCCGCGGATGGCTGATACCGGTCTTCACCTTCAGCGCCAGCACGTCGAGCACGCAGATCGTGGTGCTCTCGCTGCCGGTGCCGGTGGTGGTCGGCACGGCGACCAGCGGCCGGAGCGCGTTGACCGGGGCGGCGCCGCCACCGACCGGGACGTTGATGTAGTCCATCAGGTCGCCGGGGTTGGTGGTGAGCAGGTTCACCGCCTTCGCGGTGTCGATCGCCGAGCCGCCGCCGACGGCGACGTACGCGTCCCACGGCCCGTTCTCCCGGGCGAAGTCGACCGCGGCGCGCAGGCTGTCGTCGGTCGGCTCGACGTGAGCGCCGTCGTAGACGACGGCCTCGACCCCGAACCGGCTCATCTGGTCGGCGACGCGTTGCGGGTGGCCCGTGGCGGCCACCCCCGGGTCGGTCACCACGAGGACCCGGCGCACGTCGTACTGCGCGAGGTCGAACCCGATCTCGTCCGAGGCGCCCGGCCCGAACTTGAGCGCGGGCGCGCCGTAGGTGAACACGGTCTCCGCCTGCTCGGGGTGCATGTCAGTCCTCCCGGACCATCGACAGCGCGTGCCTGGCGGCGCTCAACAGGTCGAGCCGCTCGGTGGCGGCGATCGGGAGCCACTCGGCGTGGTCGGTCGAGGAGTCCTCCTCGACCACGTGCGGCTCGACGTCCTGGGACTCCTCGGCGATCTCGGCCTCGAAGATCAGGTGGATGCCGTGGTAGTCCTCGACCCGGCCGTCGGCGCGCGCACCGACGAAGTGGGTGGCGTGCACGTCGATCACCCGGCCCGGCTCGACGTGCAGGCCGGTCTCCTCGTAGACCTCCCGGCGGAGCGCGTCGCGGGGGTCCTCGCCGTGGTCGATGCCGCCGCCCGGCAGCGTCCAGCGGCCCTTGATCCGGGTGCGCGACGACATCCGGGTGAGCAGCACCTGGTCGCCGCGGGTGAGCAGGGCGTACGCCGCCACCCGCTGGCGGTGCGGTGGTGCTGCGTCGACGGCCATGCCGGGAAGTCTAGGGCGGCCACGGTCCTGCGCCGCGGGAGGGAGTACGCGTAGGTCACAGTTTCGTCACGGTCGAAGTGGGCACGGGAGAGCACGATGTCCGCCACCGTTGACCTCCGCCCGGCCCTTCGCACCGGCACCGCCGAGCGGCCGACCAAGCGGCGCGACCCGTTCTACGACAACGCCAAGATGCTGCTGGTCACGCTCGTCGTGGTCGGCCACACCTGGACCCTGCTGCCCGAGAACCGGCTCGACACCTGGGCCTACGACTTCTTGTACCTGTGGCACGTGCCCGCGTTCGTGATGGTCACCGGCTACCTGTCCCGCTCGTTCACCTGGTCGCGGCAGAGCCTGACCCGGCTGCTCACCGCCGTCGCGCTGCCCTACCTGGTCTTCGAGGCGGCACTGGCGGGGTTCCGGATCTGGTTCGGGGGCGAGGACCTCGAGCTGCTGTTCGCGGACCCGCACTGGCCGATGTGGTACCTCGCCGTGCTGTTCCTGTGGCGGCTGGCCACGCCGGTGCTGCGCCGCCTGCCCGGCGCGCTGCCGGTCGCGGTCGTCGTCTGCCTGCTCGGCGGTCTCACCACCGGTGACGTGCTGGACACCGCGCGGGCGATGGGCCTGCTCCCGTTCTTCGTGCTCGGCCTGCTCGCCCGTCCCGAGCACGTCGCGCTGCTGCGCCGCCCGGCCGCCCGGCTCGCCGCCCTGGCCGCGCTCGGCACCGGTTGCGGGATCGCGTTCTTCATCGACGGCCGGATGGCGACCGAGTGGCTCTACTGGCGCTCGAGCTACGCCGAGCTGGGCGCGACCACCCTCGAGGGGGTGGCGCTGCGGGCCGGTCTGCTTCTCGGCTGCGGTGTGCTCGCGGTGAGCTTCTTCGCGCTCGTGCCCCGGACCGGCGGCTGGTTCTCCCGGCTCGGTGCGGCGACGCTCGTGGTCTATCTCTTCCACGGCTTCCCGGTGCTGGCCGTCGAGTACGCCGGCTTCCCCAGCTGGGCCTCGGCACATCCGACCCTGGCCTTCACGATCGCGACCGCCGCGGCCGTCGTACTCGCGCTGCTGCTGGCGTGGCCACCGCTCGCCCGCCGGCTCAACGTGCTGGTGGACCCGGTGGGGGCCCGGCGCCGGAGACGCTGAAGGCCCGGCCCCCTGTGCGGGAACCGGGCCTTCTGCTGACCTGAGATCAGTTCTGGTAGGAACCGAAGTCGAAGTCGTCGAGCGCCACGGCCTGACCACCGGCGCTGTTGCCGAAGTCGTAGTCGTAGTTCTCGTAGCCGGTCACGGAGTACGCGTTCGCACGCGCCTCCTCGGTCGGCTCGACCCGGATGTTGCGGTACCGCTCGAGACCGGTGCCGGCCGGGATCAGCTTGCCGATGATCACGTTCTCCTTCAGGCCGAGCAACGAGTCGGACTTGCCGTGGATCGCCGCGTCGGTGAGCACCCGGGTGGTCTCCTGGAAGGAGGCCGCCGACAGCCACGACTCGGTGGCGAGCGAGGCCTTGGTGATCCCCATCAGCACCGGACGGCCGGAGGCGGGGGTTCCGCCCTCGGAGACCACGCGACGGTTCTCCTCCTCGAACTTGATCCGGTCGACCAGGTCCGAGGGCAGCAGCTTCGTGTCACCGGACTCGATGACCGTCACCCGGCGCAGCATCTGCCGGACGATGATCTCGATGTGCTTGTCGTGGATCGACACGCCCTGGCTGCGGTACACCTGCTGGACCTCGTCCACCAGGTGCTCCTGGGCCCGGCGGACGCCGAGGATGCGGAGCACGTCCTGCGGGTCCTCGGTGCCCTGGGTGAGCCGCTGACCGACCTCGACGTGGTCGCCGTCGGTCACCAGCAGGCGCGAGCGCTTGCTGACCGGGTACTCCTGGACCTCGGAACCGTCGTCCGGGGTGACCAGGACCTTCTTGGCCTTGTCGGTCTCCTCGATCTGCACGCGGCCGGCGGCCTCGGTGATCGGGGCACGACCCTTCGGGGTGCGGGCCTCGAACAGCTCGACCACACGCGGCAGACCCTGGGTGATGTCGTCCGCG
>JAICRS010000324.1 GCA_025966335.1 Nocardioidaceae bacterium | reverse complement strand
GGTCGATGCAGACATCGGCGGGACGCCGTCCGAAGTCACCGTCGTTGAGGTTGCTGAACAGAGTGCCCGCGCGGCCGGGAACCGCGGCGTCGTAGCTGTCCACGTGCACGACGTCGAAGCCTTCCACCGAGACCTGCTCCGGGAGCGCGACGACGGTGGCTCCCGCAGCATCGAGGTGGTGCCAGACGAAGTTACCGTCCAGCCGACCCGCGACGGTGACGTCGTGGCCGGATGCCACCGCCTCCTCGACCAGGGCCGACGAGCGGACCACGTGCCCCACACCCACCGACGGACCACCGTTGCAGTGGATCAGGATGCGCATGCACTGCCCCTCTTTTGCGCGCGCCCGAGGGCGATGGACCGGCCGTCTCATACGATACGGGAGCCATGTAGAACGGGAACGTCCCGTCGCCGGCAACCGAAAGGCAGAGCGTGTCCGTTCTCCAGGGGTCCGAGATCCTCATCACCGGTGGCACCGGATCGTTCGGGAAGGCGTTCATCCGCTACGCCCTGGACAACCTCGACCCGAAGCGGCTGATCATCTTCTCGCGCGACGAGCTGAAGCAGTACGAGGGCCGCCAGCTGTTCAACGACGACCCGCGGCTGCGGTGGTTCATCGGCGACGTCCGCGACGAGCCGCGGCTGCTGCGTGCCATGCACAACGTCGACTACGTGGTGCACGCCGCGGCCCTGAAGCAGGTCGACACCGCGGAGTACAACCCGTTCGAGTTCGTGAAGACCAACGTGATGGGTTCGCAGAACGTCATCGAGGCGTGCATCGACAGCGGCGTGAAGAAGGTCGTCGCGCTGTCGACCGACAAGGCGTCGAGCCCGATCAACCTCTACGGGGCGACGAAGCTGACCGCCGACAAGCTGTTCGTCAGCGGCAACCACTACGCGGCCGCGTATCCCACCCGGTTCTCCGTGGTCCGCTACGGCAACGTGATGGGCAGCCGGGGCTCGGTGATCCCGTTCTTCCGCCGGCTGGCCATGGAGGGCAAGTCGCTGCCGATCACCGACCTGCGGTGCAGCCGGTTCTTCATCACGTTGCCCCAAGCGGTCCGGTTCGTGGTCGACTCGTTCGACCAGATGCAGGGCGGTGAGCTCTACGTCCCGAAGATCCCGTCGATGAAGATCACCGACCTGGCCCAGGCGATCGCGCCGGGTGCGCCGATGCACGACGTCGGGCTGCGGCCGGGCGAGAAGCTGCACGAGGAGATGATCTCGCCCGAGGAGGGACGCCGTGCGCTGCGCGTGGGTGAGCGCTACGTGATCCAGCCCGACCTGGCGACCTGGGGCTACCGGCCGCCGACCGAAGGGACCGCGGTCGCGGACGGGTTCTTCTACCGCTCCGACAGCAACGACGAGTGGTTCACCCGCGACGAGATCACGAAGATCCTGGAAACGGACCTCTGAGGTGCTGCCCTACGGGCGACAGTCGATCTCCGAGGACGACATCGCCGCGGTAACCGCGGTGTTGCGCGGCGACTGGCTGACCACCGGTCCGGCCGTGTCGGAGTTCGAGGCGGCGGTGTCGGCGAGGGCCGGCGGCTACCAGGCGGTGAGCTGCACGTCGGGGACCGCGGCCCTGCACATCGGCTACCACGCACTCGAGATCGGCCGCGGGGACGAGGTGCTCACCACCCCGATGACGTTTGTGGCCACCGCCAGCGGTGCCTCGTTGCACGGCGCCACGGTCGTGTTCGCCGACGTCGACGAGGACACCGCGCTGATCGACCCCGATGCAGTCGAGGCCCTGGTCACCGACCGCACGAAGGTGCTCGCCGCCGTCGACTACGCCGGTCACCCCTGTGACTACGACCGGCTGCAGCCGATCGCGGACCGGGTCGGTGCGCGCACGCTGGCCGATGCCGCGCACTCCATCGGCGGCACCTACCGGGGCCGTCCGGTCGGCGCCCTCGCCGACGTCACCACGTTCTCGTTCTTCCCCACCAAGAACCTGACCACCGCCGAGGGCGGCGCTGTCGTGGCGCGTGACCCGGCCGTGGCCCGGCGCGCGGCGGAGTTCCACAACATCGGCCTGGTCCGTGACGCCGACCGGTTCGAGATCACCACCGAGGGCGGCTGGCACCAGGAGGTGCACGAGTTCGGGCTGAACTACCGGCTCACCGACGTCGCCTGCGCACTGGGGCTGAGCCAGCTCGCGCGGCTGGACCGGTTCACGAAGCGTCGTGCGGAGATCTTCGCCAGGTACGGCGCCGCGCTGGCCGACGTGCCCGGCATCCGCCCGCCCGTCGTGCGTGGTGAGGTCGAACCCGCCTGGCACCTCTACCCGGTGCGGATCCTCGAGGGCCGCCGCCGGGAGGTGTTCGAGAAGATGCGGGCCGCGGGAATCGGGGTCCAGGTCAACTACCTGCCGGTCTACTGGCACCCGGTCTACGCCAACGCGGGCTACCGCCGCGGGATGTGCCCGAACGCGGAGGCCTTCTACGCCCAAGAGCTCTCCCTGCCGATGGTCCCCGACCTCACCGACGACCAGGTCGACCAGGTCGTGGACACGCTGCGCGAGGCGCT